>JAIQFR010000042.1 GCA_020073205.1 Terriglobia bacterium | reverse complement strand
GGTCCCTCGATCCCGTCCCGCAATCTCTCGAACATCCCGTCCTCCTACTCGCGGCCTTCGGCCGCCAGAAGAAGGAGGGAATTTCTCTACCGATTTACGCCCTCAAACCCGGAAGGATTTCGGAGAGGAAAACACGAGGCGTACCGAGCCTCTCGCCCCGTACACGCGTCGAACGTCGTCGCGATGTCGCGCCCCAGTTAGGATCCTTGTGAAGAACGAGCACAGAACGAGCACAATTTGGGCAAACGGCCGACACTTCTGTGTGCGTCCTCTAGCGCCTGCACACAGAAAATCGCGCCGCTTCGGGCTATTTGGTGGTGCCGGAGCCGGGACTCGAACCCGGACTCCCCTGCGGGAAGGGGATTTTAAGCCAGGACTTTGCGCGCTGACGCGACGACGTCAGCCGAAGAGAACCAAACGCAACGCGGGTTTCCGCCACTGGCTCTTGGTTCGTTTCGTACCGCGTCGGTTCCAGTTCGAGCACAAAACGAGCACAACTTGTCGCGAGATCTCGGGCGGGAGATGGCTGGGCGACGGTTCGCTTCAAGAAAGCGGACAGCGAACGGACGATCCGTGGGTCATCTCGCGTGTCCGCCGCTTTTGACGCTGGGCAAATCGGTGGCGCCGCTCTTGGGGTCAGACAGAAGGCGATCGAGGTCCTGCTGGCAAGCGACAAGCTTGTTCGTCCGGCAATACACAGTGTAGCGTTCGAAGGTCTCGCGCAACTCTGGGAAACGGGATTCGATCTCGTTCCTCCGCTCCGGTCGCGCCGCATGCAGCAGTCGAGCGAAGTAAGCGAACTTGTCGGCCAACGCAGGGTCCGTTCCACCCGCGTCGCGAACCAAGGCACGAACGATTTCGAGGTCAACGTGCTTCCCGTCGCCGAGAGGAAGAGACTTCCGCCACACCTCCTCGGCCCGCGCGAACAGAGTTCCTGCCTCATCCAAGCGACCGTCTCGCCGGCACATGTCTCCAAGCTCGTAGTAGGCCTCCCCCACGATTGGCGCACTACTTCCAGCGCGTACTCCCTCGTCGATTGCCGCTCGAAGGAATGACTCCGACCACGGTCGGAACCCTCCGTTCTTCTGCTCGATGCCGGCTTGGAAGTTGGCCACGACTCCGATGTCGTTCACTTGCCCCATCAGGAGATTGCGCATGTCCGACGCTGGCATCGCATCGACGTATTTCCGTAGAGCCGGGACCACGCTCGGGTCACCGAGGAAACGAAACCCGTGAATGGCCCTGTAGAAGTCCTCTGGCTTCAGGCCCAACGTTGTCGTTACGAGCTCGGGCGTGTAGTCCCTGGCCTGGAGGATACCCAACGACATCACCAGGTCGGCGCGGACTCGGTCGTCTCCAGAATCCAGGCGTGCGCGCAGGATCGGGATGGCCTGACGGACGTGCATGTTTGCCAAAGAGCCCGCAGCACCGATCAGCTGGTCGGCATCGGCAGTGCTGCCGGCCAAGAACATCAGGAAGGCTACGGCCCTGGGGGTGCCGCTAGCGGCGATTGCACCCATCGCCCAGTTCTGACACAGCCGCGGCTCCTTGCGGCATTCGAGGAATTTCGCACCCGTGCCCTCGACAATCCCGGCGAGACATGGGAGCACGCGGTCCCCAGCTTTGACGAGCCTCGGGCTCGGCGAGGTCATCCCACACCTGGCTCCCTCCGCCGGCTCCATCGGTGAGCCGACGAGGAACTCGCGGCGAAACTCGCGCGAGCCGCACTCCTCGATGTCGGCCAGAGCTGGCTGCAGGGCCACGAACGCAAAGGCAAGTGCAAGCAGACGAGGCGCGATCGGCCTTCCGTGGAAGCCCTGTTTTGGGGACACTGCCTTACCTCGCCGCTGTCTTGCTCGACAGTACTTCGTCGACGTACAGTCGCGCGACACCGCTGATCGCTTCTCGCTTGAGTTCCTCCAGAAGCTTGCGCGCCGCGTCCTGTTCACCCACCTTCAGCAAGCGTTCCGCGTAGAGAATCAGGGCGATGTCGAAGTTCTGAAACCGACTCCGACTGGCACGAAGCCTGTCCATCAGGGCTTCGGCCGGCGCGAGCCGGTCCCTGAGCGGCACCGGGCCGGAACCCTCGGCGTAGAGAACTTGATCGACCTCGCACACGACCGCATACGGCCAGTAGGGTGAGTCCGGAAATTCCTCGACGATTCGTCTAGCATTCCGGTACAGCTCGTACACGCCGGATCGCCTTTTTTGTAGATCCCCGGCAATCAGGTTGAACACGTCACCACTCCCGGGCGTGATCGTGAACGCCCAGAGGTTTGACTCGATTGGGCCACGCACGAGCTGCGAAGGTGGCAGTACTGGATGCTCCTTATCCAAGTCCTGCTCCGGCGCGTAGTTCGGTGCAGAGATTTGAACGGTGTAACTCTCGGAGTCGACGAGGTTCACCACGTCCAACAAGTTGGCGAAGAATACAAAGTGCCCCTTAGGACCGATTCGCTGAATCTGATTTCGACCGCGGGGCCCGCGCGTTACCAGCTCGACAGGGCGTCTAACCAGTTCGCCGTTTCGAGTCCGAGTCGTCAAGACATCGAATCCGAACATCTCTCGCTGCGCAACTCCGATCTCCTCCCCGGTTTCGTTGTAGTAGTCAACCCAGACGTAGATTGGTTCTGCCTGAACGAAGGACGTTTTTGCAGCCGAGATTGACACCTGGAGAGCAACGCACGGAGTCGAAACCGCCACCAGCAAGGTGATGGCGAGAAGCGTCCTAGTCTGCATGGTCGCGACCCTGCCCGCCTGCGTCTCGGAAGTCGCGAAGAATCACCTGCTTCGAAGTTGCCGCGACACCTTGGACCGTCATTTTGTGCACCCTTTGAGGCCGCTCCCACCACGATTAGACCGAGCTCCAACCGGTTGGTTCCAAGGGCTCGATCTCAGGATGCAGATCGGCTGTTGTCCGCGATTACGGACCGTCGATCCCAAGGAACTCCTTCGCCC
Source organism: Terriglobia bacterium (assembly GCA_020073205.1). NCBI lineage: Bacteria > Pseudomonadati > Acidobacteriota > Terriglobia > Terriglobia bacterium. The sequence goes on along the minus strand of JAIQFR010000042.1, from coordinate 31,417 downwards.
AGGCGCCTTCACGCGTATCTGTGTGGCTGGCAAGCTGCCGAAGGAGCTTGCGACCCTCGTTCCCCTTCCCAGAGGCAATCTGGTTGACGCCAATCGCAAGCCTGAGCTGTCCTGCAGAGGGGAGATTCGGGTGGTTCCGCAGAATGCGTTCGGCGCGCTCAATGCGCCAGTTCGCCAATTCGGCTCCTGAAAGGCTGGCCCAACCGTCGGGCGTGTCCGAATCTGGGACCGAGCCCCAGCTGAGGAATTGCCCGCGCTCGATGATCGTTCTGACCCTGCTCGGGTCTGATTTCCCTATGTCGATGTAGGGCAGCAAGGCAAGTGCGGCGTAGCGCGACCCCGGGAATAGCCTGACGGCAGCCCACGACATCGGCGTGTCGTTATGCTCGCGAGCCCAGCTCAGAGCCTGCGCGTCCACTCCGCTTGGCTCGTTCACGTCGATAGAGACGATGGTCGATGTGAGCGCTCCCGTGAACGCGTTGTCCGGCGCTGCGGTGCCGCCCGCCGATTGAGCGGGTACCGCCAGACGAGTCTCGGCCTGAAACCGGTACCGCGCCGGGACTTCGACCCACTCCTTGACGGCACCGTGCGCGTCCACCGCTGCGCTCGGGCACAGGAGGGGAAGTGGACCCAGCTCAACCTCAGCGCCGTGCTGAATTCGAGTCCAAGGGACCGCGCTTACCCCAGGGCAGACCGCAAGGCTACTCTTACAATCGAACCACCCATCGTCGGTTTGGATTCGGAGTCGCGGCCGCGAAGCAGACGAGAGCGCGATACTCACGGGCTCAGCGCCGTGGTTCACCAGAACCAGATGAAGATCTGGTGGCTCGAGCACGAGCTGCTGCGCCGTCGCGGATCGAAGCTCAAGATCAACGCCGGCGCCGAACGCCCAACCAGTCGCGAGAAAGGCGATCGCGACTACGAGTGGCCTCATGGTGCAGGGTCTCCGACGATCGAGTCATCCTCAATAATATAGGGTCGCGGATCCTAGGGTAAGCAGATTACAAATGCGGTATCGGCTCTGCGCCACGTGACGGTGGTTTTTCGGGAAGTGACGGCATCGTCGATCTCCGTCCTTGAATCGGTCGGAACGACCAACGTGCATCGAACATACGCCGTTGCCGCCGCCGCATGTGAGGTTCGAACCAATCGGTGTTGCACGTGCACAACACGGGCGGGCGCGTGTTCAAGGCGAATGCCAGAGGTGGCACGACGAGTACTTCTGGCCGCGCTAGCTGGAGGCTCCCTCGAAATACCGGACGAAGAGGGTCTCCCCACTGGCGGCACCCCGAGGGGCCGATCGGCATCACGTTGCGGCGCGCTTCCCTTCCCCTTGACTTCCTCCCCCACCGATGGCCCTGTCAGGCGGGAGGTCCCCATGCCCCACCTCGCCCCGCCTACCCTGACCACCGCCGAGCAGCAGGCCATCCTTCGCGCCTGGCGCCGGGGCTATCCTCGGCCGGTGGGGAGTGCCGGTATCGGAAGCGGCCGCGTAGCCGATCCGGGTTCCGCTCGCGCTGATCTGGACCCCGGCAACTCGCCGCGGTAGTCTTGCCCTCCAGGAGGGCGAACCATGGACCGTCACGAGGCGCTCCGTCTTCTCCGAGGCGGCCAAGAAGGCATAGCAGAATGGAACCGCCGTTACCAAGAAGCCGAGTCCGTGCCGGACCTTCCCCCCGAGGACCTCCGCGACGCAGATCTCCGCGGCGCGGACCTCCGCTACGCGAATCTACGCTACGCGAACCTCCAAAGCGCGGACCTCGGCATTGCGAATCTCCGCGACGGGAACCTCCAAGGCGCGGACCTCCGACGCGCGAACCTTCAAGGCGCGTATCTCGGCACCGCGAATCTCCGAGGCACGGATCTCCGCGGCGCGGATCTTCGTGCCGCATTCCTCGACGAAGCCAACCTCAGCTACGCGAACCTCAACGACGCGGACCTAAATGGCGCGGTGCTTGGCGGTACAGTCTTCGGCGATGTTGACCTCTCGGGCGCCGGTGGCCTCGAATCTTGTGTGCACATTGGTCCAAGCGTCACAGGTCACCGAACCCTGGAAATGTCCAGACATCTTCCTCTGAGGTTCCTTCAGGGTTGTGGGTTGCCGGACGTGCTTATTGACAACATTCCTGCGCTATTTCACGGAGCGGCGATCGAGTTCTACTCCTGTTTCATCAGCTACTCTTCGAAAGATGAGGAGTTTGCCCGCAGGCTCCACGCCGATCTCCAAGACAAGGGAATCCGCTGCTGGTTCGCAGCTGAGGATCTGAAGATCGGCGAGCGCACTCGCGTCGCAATCGACGAGGCAATACGACTTCGCGACAAGGTACTTCTAGTCCTCTCCGACCATTCGATTGGGAGCGGTTGGGTGGAACGCGAGGTAAAGGCTGGCCTTGCTGAAGAGAAGCGGCGCGACACTACCGTGCTCTTCCCCATCCGGCTCGACGATGCAGTGTTTGATTGCCCGTACGATTGGGCAACCGGACTGCGGCACGAGCGCCACATCGGTGACTTCAAGAACTGGAAGAACCACGACTCATACAAGCAGGCGTTCGATCGCGTCGTGCGCGACCTGAAGAAGCCCGCCGCGATCGCGGCGGCGGAGTGACCGCGGAGCCGCCTGGAGCCTGATCGCGTTGCAGGCGCGGCCAAACGCGTTGCCGAGCACCTCGAAGAACTTGTCGCCCGCCTCGATCTGCTCGGGCTCGATGGCGAGCGTCGACAGTCCCTCGCCCCGTTCCTTCGCCAACCGGTTTGCGTCGGCTGCGTAGTCGAGTCTGAACCGGAGTGTCCGTCGCCAGCTGCTCCCTTGACTTCCTCCCCCACCGATGGCCCTGTCGTGGCGGGAGGTCGCTATGCCCCACCTCGCCCCGCCGACCCTGACCGCCGTCGCGCCTCGGCAAGGCGTAGGATGCTGTCCACCATGACGGGAGGCGGTATGTCGGATCAACCCAACGACCCGTTGGCCAGCGGTTCCCGCTCTGTGAACTTCTTCGAGAACCAGTTCCAGCGTCAGGTGCGAGAACAGGAGTTCGCTCTCAATCCATTCGAGATCCTGGCGATCGGCTACGTGGCGGGCGAGGTCCTTGATCTCGGCTGCGGACTGGGCAATTTGACTCTTGAAGTGGCAAAACGGGGTTGCCGGGTCGTGGCTGTGGACGCGAGCCCGACGGCCTTGGCGCGAATCCGCCAGGTGGCCGAGGAGGAATCGCTCCCCGTCGAAACCGTTCTCGCGGATCTTGGGACGTTCAGAATCGCCCGAGAGTTCGACACGGTTGTCGCCATTGGACTGCTCATGTTCTTCCGGCGTGAACGGGCTCTGCAACTGCTAAGTGACATCCAGGGGTGCGTGCGTCCTCGTGGCCTGGCCGCGGTGAATGTCCTCGTCGAAGGAACGACGTTCCTGGACATGTTCGATCCCGACAACTACTACCTGTTCGGGAGCGAGGAACTGCGCGAGCACTTCGCAGGCTGGGACATTCTCGTCTGGCGCGCGGAGACGTACCCGGCCCCGAACGGTACGGTCAAGAAGTTCACCACCGTGATCGCCGAGAAGCGCGAGCCGCCAACGAAGGGAGGGTGAACCCCATGCCCCACCTCGCCCCGCCGACCCTGACCGCCGCCGAGCAGAAGGCGATCCTGCGGGCCACGGCCACCAACCTGCGCGACCACACCATCTTCTCGATGGCCCTCGGGACCGGCCTGCGGCTCGGCGAGCTGGTCGGCCTCAACGTCGGCGACGTGTTCAACACGGACGGCACGCCCCGGGTCCGCGTCCGCATCCGCCCCGAGATCGCCAAGGGCGGCCGTGCTACGGACGTATTCCTGCCGGACCGGCTGGTCGTAAAGCTGAGGCGGTTCTGGCGGTGGAAGCGGGACCGCGGCGAGGATCTGGTTGCTGGCGCTCCGCTTTTTTGCAACCAGTCCCGCCGCCGCATCTCAAAGCGCCGGGTCCAGTTCGCGTGGCGGCAATGGCAGAAGAAGGCAGGGTTCGACCGGCTGTACCCGTTTCATTCGCTACGGCACTCGGCCGTGACGGCGGTGTACCGGGCCACCCACGACCTGTTCCTGGCGCAGAGGTTTGCGCGGCATCTTAGCCCGCTGACGACCGTCATCTATACCCATCCGAGCGACGAGGAGATGTCGCGGCGGATTCGAACGCTGGCCTGCTGAAGCGGCTGTCCAGCAGCCTCCCTCTCGAAAACTGTTGCTATCCCGCAACCTGCGGGCGTAGAAGTATCCTAGCAGAACGTCCGTTGCCGGCCGTCTGAGCGCGTTTGTGGTCGCCGTTCTCGGAGGCAGCATGGGGTTCAAAGGAGGGCACACATGAGGCTGCTTGATCTTCTCGGAATCGGCAAGCGACCTGCAGCAGCCCGGACGCCGAAACAAGAACTGCCATCCGCGCCGCGGAAGGTGCTCGTCGAGTACTCCGAGGACCAGGGCAAGCGCGGACCTGACTGGATGCAGAACAATGTCGATCCCATCCTCGGACTCCACTTCAGCCCGCAGCCCCGTGACCCCGCATGGAGCCAGATCACAGCCGAGAACGCGGCGGCCTACCAGCTGTGGTTCCAGCGGGCTGTACTGAAGGCGAAACTCTATGAAGCGCACTCGTCAGAGTCCCTGGTGGGCGAGCGCGCGGAGGCCGTCTGCAACACCGCCTTTCAGGCGAAGGAGCAGCATGGCCTCAACCCGATCATCATCCTCGTGCTGGCGCACCTCTACGTGGAGGCCGACCAGATGATGCGAGGGCTGCATACGGTGGATTGGGTTGACTTCATGATGACGCGCCCCAATTGCGCGCCAGCCCCAGAGGACATCGCAAAGTTCGTCATCGACTTCTACGGCCTCCAGCGGGCGTCGTAGTCGCCTGCGCCGCCGCCGCCCTCGTGATCTTCGACACCTTCTCGAGCAGTTTCGGCGAAATGCGGAGTGGAGACGCCTCGCAACAGAACTGAGTCACCGTGACGGGACACGCTCCGAAGCGGGGTACCTCGAGAGAGGCGGGATCGGTCGGTCGGAGCGGGTGGGCCAGCGCCACCAGCGCGCATGCAGCCTCTTCCGCCGCATCCTCTCGCAATTCGGCAGGAACCGACCGTCGACGCGCCGCTCGGGCGCAGAGGTTGTCGCGGTAGGGACGCCGGTTTCCCGGCGCCCCCCGCACAGATCCGTGCATGCGCTACTAACGCACACGGCTCCTGCCTTGGGTCATGACGGCCAGGTGCTGAATGGGATAGGGATGACAGATGTGAGCGGGTGGGAGCCATTGCTGACATAGACGCCGCATGCGCTCCCACGACAGGCGGCTTCGCTGACTGCGGCGCTTCAGTGCCCGCCACCACAGCCAGATGACCGCCCCACGGAAAGAACTGATGGCGCCGCTGTTGCGAGGGACACCGTAGTAACGCACGTGTCCACCGACAACCGACCGCAGATAGGCGCCCAGTTCCGGGATCGGCCGATGCCTCCGGCGTCTCAGCTCTTCCTTGACCGCCTTCAGCTTGGCCTGCCACCTCTGGCGCATCGTCTGCCGAAGGACCACGAACTTCTCGTTCCGGGTCCATCCGCAGATGTGCGTGAAGCCGAGGAAGTTGAACGTCTCGGGCTTCCCCGCGCCACGCCTTCTTCGCCGGTCCGCCGCATACCGGCCGAACTCAATCAGCCGGGTCTTGGCGGGATGCAATTCCAAGCCGAACTCCCCCAGCCTCAGCCTGAGTTCCGCAAGGAGCTGCTCAGCGTCGAGTCGATGTTCGAACCCCACCACGAAGTCGTCGGCGAAGCGCACGACTACCACGTTGCCCCGTGCCTGCCTTCTTCTCCACTGGTGGACCCAGAGGTCGAACACGTAGTGGAGATAGATATTCGCCAGCAGCGGGCTGATACTCCCGCCCTGGACGGTTCCCACTTCACTCCGTGTCCGCTTTCCGTCCTCCAGCACGCCCGCGCTCAACCATTTCCGGATGAGCCGCACGACGCGCCGGTCCGCCACGCGGTGCTCGACAAACTTCGCCAGCCATCCGTGATCGAGCGTGTCGAAGAAGCTACGGATGTCGGCGTCGAGCACCCAGTTCACCCTCCTCGCCTCGATCCCGACGGCGAGCGCATCCAAAGCCTGATGCGGACTGCGCCCGGGTCGGAAGCCGTACGAGAAGCCGACAAAGTCCGTTTCGTAGATGGCGTTGAGCACCTCGACCACGGCACGCTGGACGATCTTGTCTTCCAGCGTGGGAACGCCGAGCGGCCGCTGCCGCCCGTCCGCCTTCGGGATGTACGCCCGACGAACCGGCATCGCCCGGTACGCTCCCCGCTTCAGCCTCTCGGAAAGATCCCGGAGGTTCCCCTCCAAGTTCTCCCCGTAGTGCTGCCACGTCTCGCCATCGACCCCCGCGGCGGCGTCCCTCTTCACAGCCAGGTACGCCCCCCGAAGCCGATCGACGTTGTAGACGTGGTGAAGGAGCGCGGTGAACCGCTGCTTCCTGTCCTTCTGCACTGCCTGCCGCAACCGCTCGAAGGCGCTGGGCGCACTGGTCCGGCTCTGAGTCCGGGGTGCGTTGCTCTCGGGCAGTTTCCCCTTGGCCAGCCCCCTTCCCTCCACCACCTCCGCAGCCGGTTCCTCGGCCTTGTTCGGCGGCTTCCCCGGTACTACGGGGCTGTCCGACTTCCCGCGCCCGTCCATCATCGGCGTACGTCCTTGGACTTCCCGATGCGGCCTACGACGCCCATCGTCGCAGGCGGACGCGGGATCTCCCGGTTCCCGTGCGAGGTGTTTCCGTACATGCGCGGGGTCTCAGACCGCGCGGGGTCCCGGCGTATCTCGTGAAAGCGACACGCCGGACGTGGCCTTCCGCTCCTAGCGACGGCGTCGGCACCCCGAAGTTCCACATATTTCGCGGCTCAATACCCGACCTGTACGTACCCCTGGCCAACGCTTCACCCCCGCCCTCACAAGCGACGGCGCATGGTTCGGGGCCGGCGTGGGTCGCTACCCCTTCGCCGTACGACTCTTGCATTCGCTGCACCTCGCCGGTTTTGACCGGCGCACCGCCCGACACGTCAGCCCGCTGACGACCGTCTACACCCACCCATCGGACGAGGAAATGCGCGGAAAGGTACGGGGCCTGGCCCGCTGAAATGGCGGGCTTACGCGGGGCCGGGTCGCTTGCCGGTGCCGCGACAAAGCAGGCAGGTGCCGGCTACGCCGCACGCGTCCCACAGGTGTTCGAACGAACCGCCCCGTGAGGCTTCATCATCGCCACCCAGACAGTCCGGCCGCGAGAAGCGACGACGTGCTTGAGCCTTCTCGTCGCCGAGCCGTCACTTAATCAGGCTCATGGCCTTCTTCCGGTTCTTGACCGTGCGCCAGATGGGCGCCAAAAACCGTTCCGGCTCGGCAACGCTGTAGTGATCGGCCGTGGTGAACCAAGAACCACCCGGGCAGGCTCCAGCGCTTCTATCTCTCCGACTTCCCGGTGCCTGACTGTTGCTCGAGAAGTGCCTTCGCCGCCCCTTGGAACCGATAATCCATGTCTGCGGCTAACGAACGGAGCAGATCGTTTCGCCCGATTCGTTTCAATGCCTCAAGTGCTGGTATCGCACAGGTCGGGTCGCGGGCGTATCGAGCAAGCGCGGGCACGTCCTCGGAGAGCTGCGCGACGTATACCGGCACCGTTAAACTCCAGAAGTTCGACGGAGGGTTCTCCTGCGCCGCAACTCGTTTCAGGCCCGCCAAAGCCCGCGTGTAGTTCTGCTCCGCAACGACCACGACCGCATCTTCGCGCGCATTCCTCAGGCGACGCGGATCGGCACCCACGATGGGCGCCGCTTCAAGAAATCTCGCCAAGTCACCTAGGGCGTCGTGATCCCCAAGCCGTCCGAGCGAAACGTCGATCTCAGTCCGCGTCATGTCGTCCGTCCCGGGCTCCGCTCGCCATTCGCGGTAGAGTCCAACGGCTCTGTCGCGGTCGATGGCCTGGATCAGATGGAGCGCCCAATGCGCGTTCGCTGGGGCCGCTTCATTCCGTTCCCACATGCCGACGGCCGCAGGCCCCTGTCGATACAGCGCAAGGAGGCACGGCAGGATCTCCGACCCGTACCCCACGATCTTCTTTCGCTGGCTCTCCACGCTCTCGCCATCGATTCCGCCACCTCCGGCGTACACGCCGCCGACCCATGCCTTGAGCGCTGCCCTCTGTTCCGAATTCAGCGCGTTGCAGTCCGCGGGGGCGGACGCCGAACATGCCGATGCGAGGAGCAGCAACAAGACGCCCGTGAAGCGCATCAGAACAACTCCACGAATCGACCCTCGTCCGTGTTGGTCCGCATGTTCTCGCATTCGCTTCCCGCGCCCTTCGTCAACCGAATGCCACCACACGCGGTGCCATACATGAGATACCGCTCATCCGATAGCCCCACGCACTGCGCGGGGTTTCCCGACGGATCCTCGCCACCACCGCGATGTTCGTCCGTAAAACCAGGCTGAACGTACTGGTCCATCACGAAATGACTGATCTCGTGGGCGAGAATCGTTCGACCTGTCACCTTGCGGACCTGCGTTCCAACAAACGGCCGGCTGAAGCGCGTGGCGATCACGCCACCGAGCGTTTCCGCGTCCATCCCCGCATAGCAGTCATTGGTGTACGCCGCGCCGGCCCGCCACGCAGGTCGCAGCGTCCCAGAACCGGGAGCGTCAGGTTCTTCGAAGTACTTCACGTAGTAGACGTTGAGCACCCGCGTATCGCTCGCACGCGAGGCTAGCAGAATCTGCTGTTCGTCCTGCATCAAGACCGAGCAGCCCAACCCGGTCCTTGTGGTCTGCGTTCGAACGACGCCGCCCCTGGCGTTCGGATCGCTGATGAACGAGATGTTCTCAAGGACGATATCGATCCCGCACTGACTGAAAACCGCCTTCGCCTGCTCGATCTGACCTTGAATCTCGGCTCGCACGCTGTCCTGCGTGTCTCCGGGGCCAAGAGCTTCATTCAGGACCTTCACGTCGAGCCGGATGGAGTCGTAGACCCGGAATCGATACACGTTCGTCTGATCCCCAACATACAGCCAGCCGTCATTCGTCGTGGGGTCCGTGTCGAGCGCGAGCCCACGAGGAGACGTGATGCCCGTGACCTTCACGCGAGATCTCGGCGTCGCCGGCGTCGTCCGAATCTTGATGACGTTGTTACCATCGCGGTTTGCCACCCAGAGGTCGCTGTTTGAATCCGTCTCGATTTGCGCTGGGTGATCGAGCCCCATGGCCGAAGTGAAGGTCTGGATCAGCGACCGAGCAGCGCTGTAGTGCTTGATCGTGCTTTGCGCCGTGAAGAAGAACTCGCCCGCGGTGTTGAAGGTGAATCCGGCCGGGTTCGAAGCCGCGGCCGTATTGTCACCAAGACCAAGTCCGGTCAACCACATGGTGTCCATGCCGGTGAGATTCCCGCGCCGTCTGATGCGATCGCCAGTGTGATCCAAGACGAAGGTCCACCCGTTGTTTGCGCCACTCTTGTCATACGCGAGCGCCCGCGGGTCCACTGGATCAGACGTCGCGGTACCGGACGGCCCCCACGACGTCAGGTTGCAGGTCGCAGGGTCAAGCTCGCGGACGTTTCCCACGCTGAGAGAAGACGTGTTGTGCGTTGAAGCGTTGAATGTGCCGAACTCATTCCTCGGTAGCCCGACCGGGTCCCCGATCCCGGAACCGCACTGCGTGAGCATGCCAGTTCCGTAGGTCAGCTTCCAGATTCGATCGTTCATGCCCTGGTCGCAGAGGAACACATTGTGGTTGGAATCCACGGCAAGGTGCGCCAGATCTTGCCTGGCGGGGTTGGACGCCAGGCCGATCGCGTAGTTCTGCCGTCGAGCTTTGGACGTGCCGTTCGGCGTGCTCACGACAATGCGCCCCGAGATTGCCGGCGTCGGGATCGCCGCGACGATCTGCGTCTCGCTGCACGAAGTGATAGCCCCCTCGACGCCACCGTCGAAAAATACAGTATCATCCGCGCAATTCGACGCGAAGCCAACGCCGTCGATCGTGAGCGTTTGGCCTTCGTACGCGGTCGCTGACGCGGCGGCCACCGAGTAAACCTCGGTCCGGGAATAGGCGTCCGACACCAGGTAGAAGTAGGTCTTCCCGTCGTTCAGAACTGCGTCTGAGATGGGGCCACCGAACGCGCTTCTTGTGACGTAGACGAGGTTCGTGGGCGCGAGAAAATTAGCATTCTCGCTCCGTTCCACTGCAAATGACGAAGTCCCGTCCGTCCAGTTCAGGACTACAGCACCGTTCGGGACGTCTTTGTTGACGGTAAGCGTACTCACCTCCGGCGGCGGCAGCGGTGTCTCGCTCGAGGCGTAAGCGTGCGAACAGCAGGCCAGAACCAGCGCGGAAAACCCGAGGCTTCGCAGGCAGGCAATAGCGAAACCAGTAACTCGAAGTGATGATGTTGAAATTGACATCGCGACCTCCGCGCTGGAAGAAACGGTTTACCTCGACCACTATACCGCTTGCGCACCGCGAGGCCAGATGATCGACAGGATTCCGGTTGCGTGCTCGCAACGCTCCGAAAGAAACGTCCCCCACCGATAGGAGGGGCGCGGCGTGTCTGACTACGTGATGAGCGACCTTATCCAACCGTGTCCACGAGGACACGAACCGCCAGTTCGAACACGGCGGCGTTGTGGACGATCCCTCAACTCTCGAATGCGTTCTTTCTGGCCTAGAACGTCGAGAAACGCCACCGCGAAGTAGCCAAGCTTGTCTTCTGCATCGGGTTCGATCATCCCCATCTCTCTTCTTCGACCGACGCCTGCACTAGACGGCCTGTCTTGGGCGGGACGTGCGCTTCTCAGTCTCCATGCCAAGGCTTACCCCTGATCTCGAAGGCGTTCTTCAGCGACTCCCCCGGCACCTAGCTCGCTGCCCGGGAGCATACGCCGGTCGCGCTCGAGGGGGAAGGGGCCTCCGTACAGCTGACACCGGGCCACGCCCCGCGGCCAGGCGTTCCTGGCCCGCAACCCAACTCCGTCCTCGATCGTCAATCCGACCTTAGACTGTCCCCATGGCCGCCACGCGCATTGACGACCTCGTCTGGAACCTCGAGCCGGACGAGCTACCCGACGCCCTCCGCCTCCTCGCGGCGCTGGAGACAGGCCGGCTGGGTGTCGGCGACAGAAGCTCCGGAGTGGCGGGGTTGCATCGCCGCGTTGGGCGCATTCCACGAGGATCCGCGGCTCTGGATCGACGGGCCGAAGGCATAGCAATCGATCAGGGAGCGTGCAACGCCCTCGCGTTCGAATCACCTTTCGGGCTTTCGCTCAAGTCGGGGTAGGAACGCGTTGACCCCGGGCGTGGGGTCGCCCGGTCATCAGGAGAATCGCTCCCGGCGGACGCGCTCCCCGGTCAGCGGCCGCCGGGTTTGACTCAGCGAAGACGGTACGGAGCCCTAAGCCTCGATCGGGCCACCGCCGTCGCAGAACCTGGGATCTTCGGAACAGAGGGCGCACATCGTGTGCGCCAAGGGGCAAATCCTGTTCTTCTGTTCGTTTGCCTGAGGACGGACGACCCATTTCATGGCAGTACCTCCATCTCGGAAATCTTCCGCCGCACCGCGGGACTCCTGGGACGGACCGCCGACGTCCCTACCGGGATAGAACCTCTTCGGACCGTTCCGGAGACCCCCGTGCGCGTACGGGTCTACGCCTCTCCGTCCCTAGCGTCAAGGGGCCTTAGCGCGGCGAGAGTACCCGAGCGTGGCCAGCATGGCAAGGAAAGGGATGGGGATTGTCCGCTTGCTGGTGCACCCGCCACTGCCCCGGCTACGCGTCGACCACGTCACGGCGCTGAAGGAGGGCGACGCGGACGAGCCGTGGCAGACCGGGAAGGACGCGAAGGCGGAGGATGGGTGGGAAAAGCAGTGCTCCGGGGAGGAGCTACTACGGCAACGCCGGTGCCACGAAGAAAAGAAAAGCAGCCGATCGTCGCGGTCCGGCTTCTCGGCACGAGGAGAGATCTCGCTCGACACCGTCGGCGGGCGGGGAGTCACAGCAGTTTCTTGGGCTCCGGCTTCGCCTTGAGCTTTCGCTCCGCCGTCGCGAAAGTCGCCTGCACGGCCTGGGGCGGGTACTTGACCTGCTTGCCCTCAAGCATCTCTTCGACCGTCAGGATCTGGATCTTCGGAAACTTCTGGTGGCCGTACGCCTCGGCCTTCGGCACGTAGAACTCCGCGTCCGCCGCCTCCTTGATCATGTCCCGCGTCGGCTTCTCGAGCGTAATGAATAAACCGATGACGGCCTTCTCGCGTTCGACGACCCCCTTGAGATCGCGGATCTGTGGGGCCGTGACGTGCCCGCTCTTAACCTGCACTACGATCTTCTTGTGCTCTTGGCTCTTGTCGTCCTTGAAGAAGATCACGCCGTCGATCCCCCTGTCCGCTCCTTTCTTCTTGTCCTGGGCTGGGTGGGCGCTGACGAGACTCAGAGCCCACCACTCGAACTGATGGCGGTTCTTCGAGGCGAGATCCCGAGCACCCGCCAGGTCGGTCGGATCCCCGATCACCTGAAACTCGGAGAGGTCCTTGCCGAACGTGTCCTTGAGCCGGCGGATCACTAGATTGATCGCGAGGTGCGTGATGTCGATCCCTATCCACTTCCTGTGCAGCCGCTCAGCAACAGCGATCGTCGTCCCGCACCCACAGAACGGGTCGAGAATCAGGTCACCGATGTTGCTGCTGGCGTTGATAATCCGTTCGAGAAGACTTTCCGGCTTCTGGGTCGCGTAGCCGAGTCGCTCCTTGGAACCCGCATGAAGGCGCACGTCAGTCCAAATGTCTTGCAAGGGAACACCTGGCATCTCGTCCAGGTATCTCTTGTAGACGGGCATTCCCGTCCTTCGGAAAACAATGCGGCCGTCGACCAAGAACTTCTCCAGGTTCTGGCGGGAGAAGGCCCAGTGCCGACCCTTATACGGCCGCATACCGTGCCACTCGTAGTCCACGTCACCGCCTGGTTTGTGGGCGGTGAGATCGCTCAATCGGTAACGCCGGCCGGTGTCCTTCTCAATGTACCGGTAGTTCTGCTCGACGTAGTCCTCCTCAAAGGGCCCATATTCGGGATTCCACGTCGAAGGATGACCCTTGACGTAGTAGAGAAGCACGTCGTGGCTCCGCCCGTAGCGGGTCGGATCGTTCTTCGCGGAGAAGCGCTTCCACGCGATCTCGTTCTGGAACTCCCTCGGTCCAAAGATCGCGTCCATCACGAGTTTCAGGTAATGACTCGCGGTCGGATCGCAGTGGAGATACAGGCTCCCCGTCGGTTTAAGCACACGGTGCAGTTCCTTAAGCCTAGGGGCCATCATGGCGAGATACGCCATCATGTCGTTCTTGCCCAGGAATCTCAGCATGGCCTCGATGAGATCCCCGAGCTTCCCGCCCGCCTCCCGGGTCTTGTCGTAAATCTCGGCCGTTTGCGGACCCCAGTGCCACGTGTCGTCGAAGGCCTCGATCTGGGCATTCGATCCCTCGCCCGTGGGCTCCTTGTACAGCACGTTGTAGGACGCATTACTGTTGAACGGCGGGTCCAGGTAGACGAGATCCACGGACTCGTCGGAGATCTCGTCCCGCAGGGCCCCGAGGTTGTCGCCGAAGTAGAGTTTGTTCTTCCAGTTGTCTGGCATGGAAGGCCCTCCGCCGCGGTGACAAAGGATACCCATCGTGACGCGGCCTGGGAAGAGCGCTCAGTGACCTAGCTTTTCCCCAGCCTCTCCGCCATCGCAATCGCGGCGCGGAATCCCCTCTTCACGCGCAGCGCCTTGACCTGCGCATTCTGCTTGGGCTTGAGGCTCCGCAGGTATCCCATGTACTGGCCCTGGAGCTTGAGGGCGGCGCGCCGCTCGGGCGATAGCTTCAGCTTCCGCTTCGTCGTCGCGGGCTCCGCGGACGCGGCCGAGCCGGAGCCGTTCGTCAGCGCCACGAGCCGCCCGAGCGATCGGTCGATCGCGGTGAGGGACTGGCGGATGATTCGGACGTGTGTTGTCAACGGGTTGCGGTGACGCTGAGGCACGGTGGGTCCCCCCTGTGAGAAGGGCGGTGATGGTAACACAGAGCCACCCCGTATGGCGCTGTAGCTGAATCGTCAGGCTCGCGGACAGCCAGCCGCAGGTCGTGACGCTCCGCAACCGTGGTCGCCTTGTCAATTCGCGCAATTGCGCTATGGTTCCGTCGATGGACATCGACTGCATGAAACGGATCTTCGCGGGCATCCGCCCTGATGGCCTTCGGGATCTCCAGGGCCTGCTCGCGCTGTGGGAACGGGTCGGGATGATCGATGGTGAGGAAGCCGCGGAGTGGCGGCGACGGATCCTGCAAGCGCAGAGCCTACCGGGCCCGCGGCCTGCGAGCCGGGCGACACCGGATCACACCCGTTCGTAAGGCGCTACTTTCCCCAACCGAACAGAGACTCGGCACGGTCATGCGGCGAACAGGGCGGCGCCGCCACGGCACTTCCCGATCGGGGGGCGCTGACCCATGGCAGGCTCCGAGTCGTTGGAGTACCTTGCGGCCAGCGATTGCGCGCAAACCAGCGCGACAAGTCAATCCAACGGAGGTGCTGATAATGAAGTCGGACAACAACAACCGCACGAAGGAACCCTTCCCACCCGCGAGGATCAACGCGCCCTGGGCCACGAGAGATAGGGGAACGAAGCTCGCGAGTGTCCCTGAAACGATCGCGTCGCGCAAGAGCATCTCGCAGGATCAACGTCGCAAGCTGATCGCGGAGGCGGCCTATCTCAAGGCGGAACACCGCGGGTTCCGTGGTGGCAGCGCGGAGCAGGACTGGATCGCGGCCGAGGCCGAGATCGACGCGAACCTTGTGAAGCTCCGCTGACGAGGCGACGAGATTCGCTCACGGCGGATTCCTCCGAGAAGGAGCCGATCGTAGGCCAGGGAGCGTATGGACTTGCAAAGCTCCCGATGGGTGTATGATCATCGTCTACTTCTTTCACGTGGAGGGGAATCCGATGAAGAAGATGCTCGCTGTCTGCATGATCATGCTCGCCGTGTCCGCTGTGCTCGTCGGGACGGTGGCTTTGGTGGCCACGACGTCGACGCCCGCGATGGCGAAGTGCGGAATCTGCCCGTACGTTTGCATCGGGGTCACCTGTGACAACGGGAGGACCTACTGCAACTCGTGCCTTGCCGCCTGTGCGGGAGCACACAACTGCGTCGTCACGGGATTCGGACTGTAGGACCTCGGCGTGGGACCAGAGAGTTGACGCAGACGTCATTGTGACGTTATCACGCCACATCAGTTGAATCGTTCCATTGTGGGTGCATCTGTTTCGTCGGTGCACCCACAATGGAAACTCGCTCTGGGCAAGCTTTTCACAATAGCCAGCATTCACAAACCGATCAGTCGCCGCATGGCGCCTCACGATCAGAAGAACGAAACCGCTTCGCGGTAGAGGTCGCTGATGCGGAGCGGTCGTCGTAAGGATCTCGCGTAGGTTCAGCGGGTTACCGGCTTTCCGAGCCCCTTCCCCTCCTCCCAGCAGAGCGCCATTCTAAGGCTTTTCCCCCTCGGGGAGATACCCCCTGGGGCGAGAGCACGGAGGATGGCCCATGACACCCCTGCGCCAGAGGATGGTCGAGGACATGACGCTGCGACGCTTCTCGCCGCAGACCCAGTACAACTACATCCAGCACGTCGCCCGGTTCGCCCAGCATTTCGGTAAGTCACCGGCGGACCTCGACCTCGGTCACGTGCGGGAGTTCCTGGTGTACCTGAGCATCGAGATGAAGGTCTCCTACGGTACTCTGGCGCACTACGTTTCTGCGCTCCGTTTCTTCTACAAGGTCACGCTCGGGCGGCCGTGGAGCGTCGAGCAGATCCCCTACCCTCGGAAGGAGCTCCATCTTCCCTGGATCCCGACCCGGGAGGAGGTCCTCCGGTTCCTCCAGTGCGTCACCAACATCAAGCATCGGGCGGCCCTGATGACCTGCTACGCCGCAGGGCTGCGCGTGTCGGAGGTCGTCGCGTTGAAGATCGAAGACCTCGACTCCGCGCGGATGCTGATCCACGTCCGCCAGGGGAAGAACAGCAAGGACCGCATGGTGCCCCTCTCGAAGACGCTGCTCGAGATGCTGCGGGTGTACTGGACGGTCGTGCGGTCGCCACTGTGGCTGTTCCCCGGCCGCTACGGCCAACATATCAGCCCGCGGGTCGTGATGTACGCGTGTAAGCGCGCGCGTGTCGCGGCCGGGATCCCGCACAAGCTCACCGTCCACTCGCTTCGGCACGCCTTCGCGACGCACCTGCTCGACGGTGGCGCGAATCTTCGCACCATCCAGCTCCTCATGGGCCACGCGAGCCTCCAGACCACGGCGAGGTACACCCACGTCTCGACCAAGGAGCTGCACGCCGTTCAGAGCCCGCTCGACGCTTCGACACCGCAAAGCTGACACCGGCCTCCGCTCGTGGCTCGGCGACGGCTGGAACTGGCCGACGTCGTTCGAGCCCACCGAGATGACTTCACCGCCTATCGCGGAGGTCACCTCGCGTTCGCCGAACGACGCGTGCTCGACGATATCGCTTCGTGCCGCACCGCAGCCCGGGGCGGACACGTCGAGCGCTGCGACGCGTGTGGCCACGAGAGAATCGCCTACAACTCCTGTCGCAACAGGCACTGCCCCAAGTGCCACGAGCTGGCCAGCGCCCGGTGGCTGGCGGCGCGACAGGAAGACGTTCTGCCGGTCGAGTACTTCCACGTGGTCTTCACGATTCCCCACGAGCTCGGCGACATCGCCCTCCAAAACAAGCGCGTCGTCTACAACCTCCTGTTCCGTGCATCCGCCGAGACGCTCCTGGAGATCGCGGCCGACCCGACGCACCTCGGCGCCGAGATCGGCTTCTTCTCCGTTCTGCACACGTGGGGTCAGACGCTTGAGCACCATCCCCACGTCCACTGTCTCGTTCCCGGTGGCGGGCTGTCACCCGACCAGGCGGGCTGGGTCGCGTGCCAGCCGAGGTTCTTCCTGTCGGTGCGCGTCCTCGGTCGACTCTTCCGCGGGAAGTTCCTCCATCACCTCCGGGATGCCTTCGAGCACGGGACGCTCGGTTTCCACGGCCGGCTGGAGCCGCTGCGGGAGCGACGAGCCTTCCGCGACTACCTCGCTCCGCTGTACCGGTGCGAGTGGAATGTCTATGCGAAACCCCCGTTCGGCGGGCCCGCCCAGGTGCTGCACTACCTCGCTCGGTACGCGCATCGCGTCGCCATCGCGAACGGACGCCTTCGGTCCCTGCGCGACGGCCGCGTGACGTTCGTCTGGAAGGACTACCGGCACCACGGCAAGAAGCGGCTCATGACGCTGAGCGCCGTGCAGTTCCTGCGCCGGTTCCTCCTGCATCTCCTGCCCACCGGCTACGTGAGGATCCGCCACTACGGGTTCCTCGGGAATCGCTGCCGGCGAGAGAAGCTCGACCGTTGCCGCGCGTCGATCGCGGAGAGCGCCACCAGCGCGGACGCGCCCACCGTGACGCACGCCATGGCGCTGACGGACGACCCTCGGCAGTGTCCGGAGTGCCGGCGTGGCAGGATGGTCTGCGTGCTCGTCTTCGCGCCGGGCGACGAGGAGACGATCGACGCCTGGCGGGTGAGGCACGACACCTCATGAGCGCCGACGTGCTCGCACTCTCGTTCCCAGGGTCGCGGCTCGCACGCGAGCGTGGGAGGCGACTGCCGAGGTCCGACGTCGGCACGCTGGGGGCATGCGGGACCGATCAAAAGCCGCATGTCGGGACACGTCACAAGGGGGACATGCGGCACACCCTCGGCTCAGGCAAGCGGCAGATGACCGGCCGTTCCGCACGTCGCCAGCGCTCCCCCTCGTACCCGGCGACTCAATCCCCATAGGCAGCCGGTCGAGCGGTTTCGTCCTCTGAGCTTCTTTCCGCACTGCCCGAGCAAGGGCGGCGGACTTCAGGCGATCGGGATCGTCGTCGAGGAGAGCGCCGCCCGGGCAATGCGGAAAGAACTCTTCTGAGAGCCGGACATGCGGCACACCCTCGCCAACCGCAGCGGCATTCTAGGGCCATCCGGGGGGTTCCCGGACGCGCCACCGGCATTCCAGGGGCAGGTTTCGGCCCGAAAAGAGGGCTTAGCGGGGTGGGTGGGAGTGAGACCACTGGACCTAACGTATTGATCTCAGTGCGGTTAGCTCCCGTAGATCCACCGGCACGATCGGGGCCTGGCCGCACCGAAGCCCCGAAATCTGTCCCATAAACGCACTCGCCGCGCCGATTCCGATCGATAAATGCACGCGGGAAGGCCTCTTCCCCACCATAAGTGCACCCTGGAAGGGTCCGACCCCGCGATAAACGCACCCTGCGGAGGGGCCCGGGTGGTTCACCTTCGGGGTTCACCACCTCACGTCCAAGGCCTCGTCCCACCGCCGCTCGGCCTGCCAAGGCAGGGCGATGCGCGGCCCCCATGACGTGTCCCTCGACCACGCGATGCAGTCGTAGGTGAACGCCAGGGAGAAGTGGTTGGTCGCGGTCTTGACGTACCGAAATGCCCGGGCGCCCGTCTCCTCGTCCTCGTGGAGCCGCTTTACGTCCGCCGCGAGGTGCTCCGCGAACTCCTGCAGGATCGGGCCGGCCCGCGGCAGCACGACCTTGTGATCCCGGATCGCCTGGCGGCTCGCGTCGAGGGCTTCGGTGCGGTTCTCGTAGACGATGCGCTGCTCGTTGTCCCACCGGTAGGCACCCCGCTGGGTCTCCTGGAAGTAGTTGAGCCAGACCTTCCCCGAGTGCCGTTTCGCGAACGCCCTCGTGGCGTGGATGTCCGGTAGCGCGTCGATCACGCACTTCCGGATGCGGAAGCGCTTCATGAGGTCGTCGAGCTGGGGGTAGTCCTGGACCGTCCCGATCCAGACCACCTCCCGGAGATTCTCCGCGCTCTCGACAAAGCGGGAGACGACGACGTGCAACAGGTCGCCGGTGTCCACCCCCATCGTGCATTCCGTGTCCGATCGCTCGAGCAGCCCGGCTTCGCCACAGCAGGCCAGGACGGCGGCAGCATCGAGCCGGTTCTGGACGTCCGCCCAGGCGATGCCGATCTTCAAGTTGTAAAACCGTTCGGGAAACCTCGTCTTCTTGTACTCCGCCAGGATTTCCCCAGGGTCCACCTTGGACGAGTCGAGTTGCGAGATCCTGTACCCGTGGATGGGGCGATCGGGGTAGGCTGCGACCCACTCGCCGGCCGCGAGGTCAAGCTCGCCACCGCATTTCGGGCAGGCACGATAGAAGCTCCCATCCTGGCGGGATCGGATGATCCGTACGTCCTCTCCGAGTTTCTTCGGGAACGCCAAGCTGAGAGCCGTCCACTCTCCGCACGTGCCGCATCGGATGGTCCAGTGTCTCTGGTCCGACCGCTGGAAGACCTCATCGATCCCGAAATCGGGAAGGCTCGGATTGCTCAACTCGATGATGCGTTTGTAGTCGGAGTGGCCGAGGCGTTCTTTCGCTATCGCTTTGGCCTCGGGCGTCGCCTCGTCCAGCTCATCGAGGACCAGCACGTCCGCCGGCACGCTCTTCAACCCCACCTCGCTCTGCATCCCCCGCAGGTAGAGGTGCGCGTTGCCAATCTTCTTGAGCCCCACGCTGTCCGTGTCCGACATGAGCTTCGAGAGGAACGGGTTGTCGGCCAGAAGCGGGGCGACGCGCGACCGGGAGAAGTCCAGAACGTCCGTTCTCGTCGGAAAAAGATACATCACGTTGAGGCCCAGGATGCACGAGTGGATGCTGCGCAGAATCGCCCAGACGGTCCCGCCGACCTGGCTGGCCTTCGCGAGCGCGATGTGTGGCGACGGGTCGTTGTAAAGCGCCCGCAGATACTCGTGTCCCTCGAACGAGAACGGCTTCCCGTCCAGTCGGATGCGGCGCGCCGCCCAGGAGGCCAGGGGCTCCGCAATGGCCCGGGTTTCCGGCCGCGCCAGTTCGAGCATCCGAGCGCGGACGTACCCGTCGATGCGGTGGGGCTTCCTGCGGTCCGCCATGCTATCCCGCTTTTTCTTCGTCCTCGGTTTCCCGCGGGAGTAGATCGAGGATGGCGCGCGCGATGCGATCGCGAACGTTCTCATCCGGGACCTCGCGTTTCACGACCTCGAGAAACACGTCCACCAGGTGACGGCTCTCCGCGGCAGCCTCGGCTCGAACTTGCTCCTCCGTTTCACCATCCAAGGACAAGCCACGCGCCAATCTCTGTCCCCGCTGGGCTCTTTCTAAGACCCCGGCGACCCGCTCCAGATTGCGGATGTCCTCGCCTTTCAGGCCGTCCTTCGTCAGCGACCCAAAGAGTCTCCCGACGACCGCGTTCCAGAGCTTGAAATGCGTCGCGTTGAGGTTGACGCGTTCGGTGGCCAGGCGCTCCACGAGCTGCTCTGCGGCGCGTCGGTCGATCTTGATTCGGAGCGCATCCCAGTCCTCCTCGCGCCTCCAAGCCGCGATCGTGTGCGGCTTGGCTTTCACGCGACGCGCGATCTCGGCGATCGAGGTGACTTCCCCGGTGAGGTAGTACTCGCGGGCCTGCTCCCGCGTCTTGAGCGAGTGACGTGCCATGGTTCTCTCCCCGGAGGGCGCCTACGCGTTCCCGCGCCAGCCCTCGGCGTTCTTCCCCGTGAACGCTTGCCAACGCTGGACGATAACGTCGCAGTACGCTGGGTCGATCTCCATCAGGAACGCCCGACGCCCGAGCCGCTCCGCCGCGATCAGCGTCGAGCCGGAGCCTCCGAACAGGTCGAGCACGTGCTCGCCTCGCTTCGAGGAGTAGGTCATCGCGAGTTCGGCCAGCTCGACCGGCTTCTCCGTGAGATGGATCATCGCCGGCGGGGCGACCTTCCGCACCCGCCAGATGTCCTGCGCGTTCGTGATTTCCGGGTTGAAGAAATGGGCGGCCCCTTCTTTCCATCCATAAAATGCCCACTCGTGGGCTCCCATGAAATCTTTCCGGGTCAACACCGGCCACTGCTTGTCCCAGATGATCCCCTGGCTGAAGTAGAGGCCGGCGTCGAGGAAAGCTGCGGGGTAGTTCAGGAGGTTCGCGTACCCGCCCCAGATGTAGAACGACCGCCCGGGCTCCAGGGCGTTCGCCATGTTCTTGAACCAGTCCCGCAGCTTCTTCGCAAACTCCTCGGGCGGGATGAAGTCGTTGACCAACTCGCGGTCCCTGGGACGGATCGGCCCGGTGGGTTTCGACTTCACCTTGTCCCGCGCGAGGTCGAAGCTCTGGTGGTGCGTCAAACCCGACGCCTTGCGATCTGGCCTGGCGTCGTTCTTCTGGTGGCGGCCGGCTGCGATGGCCGCCGCGATCGCGTTGTTCGACCGAGGCTCGACCTTCACGTTGTACGGTGGATCGGTATTCACGAGGTGGATCCGCTCGTCCCCGAGCAACATCTCGACGTTCATCGGGTTGCCGCAATCGGCGCAAAGCAGCCGGTGCTGGCCGAGGACGATCAGGTCTCCCCGCTGCGTCATCGGCTCGTCCGGCGGCTCCGGGATCGCGTCGGGGTCGGTGAGACCTTCCTGCGGGACGTCCGTGCCCACCAGGAGCGCCCCGATCTCCTCGTCGCTGAACCCGGTGAGTTCGAGGTCCGCGCCACTCGCCTTTAGCTCAGCCAAGACGCGTTCCAGAAGGTCTTCGTCCCACTCACCGTGGATTCGGTTGAGCGCCAGATTCAACTGCCTCTCGCTCGGGTCGTCGAGGTCCACGTAGTAGACCGGTAGTTCCTCGATGCCTTCCGCCTGGGCCGCCTTCACTCGCTGGTGGCCTCCAACGATGTGACCAGAGCGCCGGTTGACCACGATGGGCTCGACCGTTCCGAAGAACCGCAAGGAGCGCCGTAGCGCGTCGAGGTCGTGGTCGGAGATCTTCCGCGGGTTGTAAGGCGCGGCCATCCCCGCCAGTTCTTGGGTCCGGACTTCTACGACGTCCATGTCTGCCTCCAGCTATCAATTCCGACACTCGGCGAGCGGAACTACGCCAGGTGGAGCACACGTTGCATGCGGCCGTGTGATCGCCCCACGATCGCCTCGGATAACCCTGCAGAACATTGCGGAATTGCCTTGAATCGTCGCGCCACCGAGCGCACTCATGGTGACGAGAACGGAGGGAACCACAATGCGAGACGCCACAAAGAAGGCCGCCACCACGGACGAGAAGATCGATGCCTTGAAGCCCGGCAGGTCGATCGAGCTCACCCGCGTCCGCAACACGCGAGTCATCGCCGAGCGGACCGGCGACGGGAAGCGCCTTCGGATCGTCCGTGAGTACCTCGAGGGCCACGAGCTCGCCGGGGAGCGGGTGCTCGGGTACGACATCGTGCTCGACCAGGTCTGGTAGGAGGGATCGATGGTCACCACGAAGAAGACGACGGCGAGAAGAGCGAACGGGAACGCGGTCAAACGATCGACCCTCATCTGCGCCGACCCGGACAGCCCGCACAACGGCCACGGGATCGAGATCAGAATTGACTCGCGACCCTTCGCCTACTGCCGCTGCACGCGGTGCGTGAACCCGGAGCGGTTCTACCTCCGCCGCGATCTCATCATCGAGCAGGTCTAGGAGAGGCACATGGACAGGGGCATGCCGAGAACCGGGATCGTTCCGACGCCCACCGGGAAGCGGATCACCTTCTACGCAAAGGCGCTCAACCCCGTCGGTCGCGTCGGCCAGCTTCTCATCACGCGCGACCACGGGCCGGACGGGAGGTTGATCTCCAAAACCCACGAATGGACCGGCATCGTCTACCGCGACGACCGCGAGGCCGATCGCGACATCACCCGACTGAACTGCGGAGGGTAGGGGCGAACCATGTTCGGGAAGCCACCCAGACGTCTCAAAATCGGCGAGTTCATTCTCCTCACCGACAAGGTCTACGAGGTGATCCGCGTCGGCCAGGGATCCGCGACGGTCCAGCCGGTCGACGCCAGACATGCCAGGTTCGAAACCGCGACCGGGAGGGCCGTCACGTTCGACGCGCCCGCCGGCCGCATGATCATCGCTCCGACGAGCGACGTAGAGCGGGTCGACCCCGCGGAGGTTGAAGTCATGGCGAAGAAGAAGACGACCGAAAAGAAGGCGAAGCCCCCGAAGGCGGAGAGGGCGCCGAAGGATCCGGAGGCAACCAAGGTGTTCGCGTTCCGGCTCACGCCGGCCGAGAGCGGCGCGATCCACAAGACCGCGGGACCCCGCAACGCGACCCGGTTCATCCGACAGGTCGCGGCGGCGTTCGCCAACGAGGACGAGGATGCGTTCAAGTCGGCGATCGCCGAGGCGCGGAAGCTTCGGGCGTAGCTTCACTCCTCCGCCCCCGACGGCCCGCGGGTCGAGAGGCTCGCGGGTCGTTTCTTGTTCCGCGACCAACTTACGGGCTGCGGAAACTCGCTAAGAACCGGCGTGCCGCTATCCAAGCTCGCAACCTCCACACTCAGCGACCGCTTCTTGAATCGCATTGGGATGCGGGAGCATCGACATCCTCGAGGCCAGACTATTTGGGAGCATTGAACACGTCAATGGAGGCGTGCGAAGATATCTCTTCCGGTAGCCCGGTTGTGGAGTGCATTTCACTGGAAGGCTGGCACTGGAAGGCAACGGAGCGACGCTGTTTCAACCGGACGGTCGGAGGGCGGATGGCGAAGCGCTCGCGCAAGAACTTATCGACACGCTGCCCTGAATGTGGCAGACGCACCTTCGTCTCCGTGAAGGCGGCGTGCTGGCGATGTGACCCGGATTCGTTCACTCCTGACGAGATTGTGCGCGCAGGATCATTCGCGGCAGGAGAGATCCTGAGACTTCGGGACCTGGCGGGGATGTCGACTTCCCGAAGGTCGGTCAAGATCGGAATCGCTGCCGAGCTTCGTGGTCCTGAGCGTCTGGACGCCGCCGAACTCGTCTCCCCCGAATTGACCGTCCACAGCCATCACAGGAGGCTCTGGAGCGGTACTTTTAAGGAAAGACAAGGTGGCAGAAGGCCGAAGGCACGACCCCTGCCAGCATCGCCGCTTCCCCTCGACGGACGAGGATGGTTCGAGCATGATTCGGTGAACCTGCCGAATCGCAACGAATATTTCATGCTGGATTGCCTCATGTCGGGAGCTGAAAGCGACATCCCGTCCTTCTTCTGGCCGTACTTGGAGAGCCTCGCAACGCTGCCAACAAAGGATCGCAGAGCTTATGCGCCCGCGTTCCTGCCGACGTCAGCCTGGTTAACGCAGTTGCGTCAGCTCAACGCCGCTTGGCTACGAATGAAACCGGACCAGCGTTCAGAGGTTTATGCTCCTAGGGCGATCCTGAGGCAAGCGGTTCGCCTGACCAACCGTGCGGTTCCACGATTCACCCTCAATGCTGAGCCAGCGCACGTCGACCCCGTCCTGACACGACTGCGCGCAGAAGGAGCGGGTGGTCTCCAGTCCTCGGGAGGATTGGTGATCGCGGACGCCATGAACGTCGATATTCGTGTTCTGGTCAAGGGGATCAAACGCCTTCGACTCCGAAGGCGCGTGGACGAGCAGTCCATGGTGGATGGGTCTCGACGAATCGAGAACCTACGGCGAAGAGGCGAGCAGGGGATGCAAGAGTGGAAGATGGGAGTCGAGCGAGCCAGGAAGGAGGCAGTTGCCCGAGAAGTTCGATCTATCAAAGCCAGTGGCCGTGAACCCACCTCTGAAGAGATCCGGCGATACGAGGACCACTACAAACGGGTGCTCCAGGACCCCGAAGACGTTTGCCGACACCTAGACCTGCTGAAGCGCCAACACCCCGAGCTCTACAAGACGCGGGGATTCAAGTTCCACAAGTCCAGGTCGACAAGTTGGGCAGCCATCAGGTCCCTTGACGCTTTCATCGTCATGTACCGCGTTTGCCTCGAAGGCCTGGAAGGATTCGCCAGGAAGGAAGCCGCCGCTCGGTCATCCGGGCGCGCGGGAACAGGTCCCGGTCGCCTGGCCCGGATTCGGACCCTCGCCCGCAAATCGATCGATCAGACCCATTCTTTCATGCGAGCCTGATACTCAGATTCTCCATCCAGACTCTCGCTCCGACCGGAAAAACCCCCCTCGCAACAGGTAGGCGGAGATTTCTTCTCCGCCGAAGCGAGGAGCACATGAACACCATAAAGCAGGTGGTCCGCGTGAAGCTGGCGCTCGCCGGCGTATCGCTCGCCGAGGTCGCGCGATCGAAACGTCTCGATTACTCCCGGCTGCATCGGGTCATCGGGGGCTACGCGGCCCCGAGGTCGGGAGAAATCGAGGAGCTGCTGCGAGCCATCGAAGAGTCCGGAACCGGCGGAATGAAGAGTGGTTTCCAATCGCCTCGGAGGGAGACGGCGCGAACGATGGATCGTTCATGTGGAGGTCCTGAAGGGCCGCACCGATGAGCGACGATTCCAAGTCCACGCTCCTGCCGCAGCATGGCGATCTCATCCGAGCCTCGGCGATCAGCCCCGAGGTTGCCGCCGCCCGCGGTTACCAGTCCATCACAAGCCGCGCCGAGTTACAGCGACTTGGTTTCACGAAACCTCAACAAATTGTCCCCAGCCTCTTGATCCCTATTCGCGGAGTCTCGGGGGAAATCGCGACCTATCAGATACGGCCGGATCAGCCGCGGATAGGCAAGAAGGGAAGGGTGACCAAGTACGAGACGCCCAAGGGTTCCACGATGGTCCTTGACGTTCCGGCGCTGTCCCGTCCGGCACTTGGCAACCCGAGGATGCCACTCTTCGTGACCGAGGGAGCGCGAAAGGCGGACGCCGCGGTGTCGCGTGGGCTGTGCTGTGTCGCGTTGCTCGGAGTATGGAACTGGCGAGGAACCAACGATCAGGGCGGTCGAACCGCACTCGCTGATTGGGAATTCATCGCTCTCAACGATCGTCATGTGTACATCGTCTTCGACAGCGACGTGACATCGAAGAGCGAGGTCCGCAGGTCACTGCTTCGGCTGAAGGCGTTTCTTGAGAATCGGGGCGCGATCGTCCGAGTTGTCCATCTCCCGTCAGGCGACGGGGGCATCAAGGTAGGGCTCGACGACTTCTTGGCGGCAGGCCGCACCGTCGCCGACCTTACGTCGCTGGCCGGAGAACACGTCCCCTTGCCCGTCGATGCAGCACCGGAGGAGTACGTCCCATACGAGGCCACCTCGTCAGGCCTGATCTACCTCAAGGCCGCGGAGGGTGGCACGATCCCGGTCCCACTGACGAACTTCACGGCAAAGATCACCAAGGACATCACCGAAGACGACGGTGTGGAGACGCGACGCAGCTTCGAGATCGAGGCGGTCCTGAAGAATCGCTCGCATCGATTTGGCGTCGCCGCCTCGAGCTTCTCGACGATGGGATGGGTTGTGGAGCACCTCGGCGCGTCGGCGGTGATCTTCCCTGGTGCCTCGATTCGCGACCACTCCCGCGTGGCTGTACAGCTGCTCTCTCAGGACATCGAGATGCATCGCGTGTTCGCTCACCTGGGTTGGCGCAGCATCGACGGCCGTTTCGTTTACCTCCACGCCGGCGGCGCCATCGGGCCAGATGGATCGATCCCGAACATGGAAGTGGTCCTGGCCGACAGTCTCCGCCGATACGTTTTGCCGGAACCGCCGCCCCTGGACGTGCTCACCGTTGCAATCCGCGGCAGTGCCGGCATCCTCGATGTTGCGCCTCCGCGGGTGTCCGTTCCCACCTTGGCCGTGGTCTACCGCGCTCCCCTCGGACGTTGCGATCTCAGCGGGCACCTTGTCGGACCGACGGGTGAGGGCAAGACCGCGTTGGCCGCGCTAGCGCAACAGCACTTTGGTCCCGGCCTCGATGCTCAGAATCTCCCGGGCTCTTGGACGAGCACCGCCAATGCTTTGGAGGCCCTCGCGTTCGCCGCGAAGGACGCGTTGTTTGTTGTGGACGATTTCGTCCCGAAGGGAACCACGGCCGACCTGCAACGCCTGCACCGTGAGGCAGAGCGCCTTTTCAGGGCACAGGCGAATGCCAGCGCCCGACAGCGAATGCGCCCGGACGCGACGCTGAGGCCGTCCAAGCCGCCCCGCGGACTCATTCTGTCCACGGGAGAGGACGTCCCGCGAGGTCAATCTCTCCGCGCCCGCTTAATCATCATCGAGGTCTCTCCCGGCGACGTGAACTGGTCCAGGTTGACCGAGGCGCAGCGCGATGCCAGCCGCGGACTTTACGCCCAGGCGATGGCCGGGTTCCTGAAGTGGCTCGCGCCGCAATACGAGCTCGTGCAGCGGCGTCTTCCCGACGAGGTCCGCGAGCTTCGCGATCGAGCGTACGAGGGCGCACAGCACAAGCGAACCGCCTTCGCGGTGGCGAACCTGGCCTTGGGGATGCGCTACTTCATCTCCTTCGCGCGGGACCTGCAGGCGCTGAGCGGCGAGGAATGCGACCGACTGTGGGACACGACATGGGCGGCGCTGGGTGAGGTGGCCGAGGCTCAGTCTCGATTCCTGGAGGCCGCCGAGCCCACCGGGCGGTATCTCGAACTGCTGTCGGCCGCCATTGCGAGCGGCCATGCCCATGTGGCGAATCCGTCGGGCGGGCCTCCGCCGAGCCCAGAAGCGTGGGGCTGGAGGCGCGACGACACGCACGCCACCCTCGACGCCCACTGGCGCCCCATAGGGGATCGCGTGGGGTGGTTGGAGCAGGCAGATCTCTATCTCGAGCCGGAAGCGTCCTACGCCGTGGCGCAGCGGATGGCCCGAGAGGGAGGCGAAGGGCTTTCCATCGCGGCCAAGACCCTTCACAAGCGCCTCGACGAGCGCCGCTACCTCGTCTCGACCGAACCCGGGCGGGGCACCCTCACGATCCGTCGGTCCCTCGAGGGTGCCAGGCGGCACGTCCTCCATCTACGGGCCGCCTCTCTCATCGGTGGAAAACCTGCCCAATCTGCCCAAGACGCAGTCAATCCCGGCGCCGACGGCCAGTTTCCCTGGGCAGATTCCTGGGCAGATTCCGGTCTGGACCCCGAGAAACCTGCCCAGGAAACCCGACCAGGAAGCGTTGACGCGGCGCCCGAAACCGACGTGAAGGGATCGCCTGGGCAGATTGGGCAGATTCCTGTAAACACAGAAAGACGTCCCATAGAACAGGATGCAACACCCAGGGAGGTCATCGAACTATGACCTCCCTGGCTGGCAGCCTGTACGTGGACCTCCGGAAACGAGGCGCATGCCTTCGCGTTTCGGGGGACAAGCTCATCGTCGAGGCACCCCGCGACGTGTTGACAGCGCAGGATCGACTTGCTCTCGCGGCCGTCAAGTCGGGGATTCTCGAAGCCCTCACGGAGGAATCCCGCATCCTCGCCATGACGCTTGCGGAGTTCGAGAAGACCAACCTCGCCATCGAGGTGCAGGTCCCATGGCTCGACGTTTCTCTTTACTTCGTCCCCCGCGCTCAGCAGGTGGAGCACCTAGTACGCATCGGGGTTCATCGGGGAAGGGTCTATACCGCCAGGGAACTGACCAATCTGACCAACCTGCCCTGTCCCGACGAGGAGCGCCCCTCCGAGATCAAGAAGATCGCTCAGATGAAGCTGGCGTTCGGGGCCATGATCCTCGACGTCAGCGCCGACGATGCAGAGCGGGGGGCCCCCGCCAAGCCCGTTTCCGGTCGCGACGTTTGCGGTGCCTGCGGTGGCCACGAACGATGGCGTTCTACCGCCGACGCGTTGGTCTGCGGCGTCTGCCACCCGCCTGCGAATCCAACCCTTGTCGCGGAGTGGATCACCGCCGTGGAGCCGACCCGTGGGTAGCCCCGCGCGCCGGGAAACCGAGCCTGCTGATCTCGCCGCGCTGCTCGCCGTACGTCGGCCCAGGTGGGCGAACCCATGGATCCCGTGCACGGACGTGTCGCACCGGGTGACGCGATGACCGACCTAACTTCGACGCTCGACGAGTTGGATCGGGAGATCTCCGCGGCTCCGCCGGAGCGGCTCCCCGCGATCCTTGTCGCGCTGTCGACGCGGATGGCGGCGGCCTCGGCACGCCTCCTCGCGATGCCACCGGTCAGCTCAGGAAGAACGACCGGACCCGACGAAAACCTCGACGTCGCCGAGGCGGCTCGACGGCTCGGCGTCTCCAAGGACTGGCTCTACCGCCACGCCAATGGCCTGCCCTTCACGGTCCGTGTCGGTAGGCGATTGGTCTTTTCCGCACGCGGGCTGGAGCGCTGGAACCAGATGAGGCAAGGGCGTTGATTAAGGTGCGGATCGGAGGTAACTGTCCTGTGGAAAACGGCCCCGCCGGGCGTGTCGGCACCCGACGGGACCTGACCCACAACGCGTTGGGGGCTGATCGTGGGCTGGTCCGAGGTTATCAGCATTCCTGCACGGCTCGATCAACCACGACAGCGCATCCTCGTTTCCAACGCGGGGCAGGAGCCCCCGGGAAGACGCCATGAGAGGCGACGGTAGGGTCTTCGAGCGCGGTCACCGCTGGTTTATCCAGTACTACTTCCGCGGCAAGCCGGTCCGCGAGCCGGGAGGCCTCGATGGCCGTGGAGCCAAGTCCGAGGCCGAGGCGCGCAAGAGGCTCAAGGCCCGTCTGAAGGAGATCTACGGCGACCGATTCATTGGCCCTCAAGCCGAACGCGTCACCGTGGACGAGATCTTGGACTCTTACTCGGCGCATCTGAAGCAGAAGGGTGCGAAGTCGGCCCCCGGCATGGACTCCAAGCTCAAGGCGGTGCGGGATCACTTTAGGTTCATGCGGGCCGTCGACATAACGACCGACCAGCTTCGGACGTTCATCAACTCACGACTCGCGGAGGGTAAGGCACCTGCCACCTGCAATCGATCCGTTCAGTACCTCCGGGCAGCCTTCCGGCTCGCGCAGAAGGAAGGCAAGATCCTCCGCCTGCCATACTTCCCGACGCTTCGCGAGAACAACGTGCGCACCGGGTTCTTCGAGCGGCACGAGATCGAGACCATCGTCGCGCACCTCCCGAAGACCATCGACGACATCGTGCGGTTCGGGTACTGCAGCGGCTGGAGGCGCGGGGAGATCCTCAGCCTTCGGTGGGAGGATGTCGATCGTGACGCTGGAGAAGTCCGACTCCGCGCCGAAGCGTCGAAGACGGGCGAGGGACGCTGCCTCCCGCTGGAGATCGGCGAGCTTCGGGACGTGATCGAGCGGCGGTGGGCGGCTCGCGAATATTCCCTACCCGACGGCACGTCCGGGCTCTCTGCGGTCGTCTTCCACCGCCAGGGCAGGCCGGTGAAGGACTTCAAGCGCGTGTGGGCAGCGGCCTGCACTGCGGCGAAGGTGCCGGGCCGCCTCTTCCACGATCTTCGCCGCTCCGCAGTCCGCGACATGATCCGTGCGGGCGTCCCGCAGGCGGTCGCGCAGCGGATCTCCGGCCACAAAACCGCCAGCATCTTCAACCGCTACAACATCACGTCGGACACGGACAAGCGAGAGGCGCTCCGGAAGCTGGAGGCGTACCGCGCCTCTCGACCCGTGCCCGCGTCCAACGTCGTCGCAATGTCGCGTCCCAGTTAGGATCCCTGTGAAGAACGAGCACAGAACGAGCACAATTTGGCCCAACGGCGCCCTGCTCGCATGCGAGTCCTCACGCACCTCGACACGAAATCTCCCGCCTTTTCGCGCTTTTTCGTGGTGCCGGAGCCGGGACTCGAACCCGGACTCCCCTGCGGGAAGGGGATTTTAAGTCCCCTGCGTCTACCAGTTCCGCCACTCCGGCTCGTCGCGGATTCTATCGTGTGTTGAGCGGTATGGCGGAGATGCGCCAAAGGAACGGCACACCTCACCCTCCGACCGGGAAATCGAACTCCAGACGCGGCCAGACCGAGCTCGAGCTCGAGCTCGAATTCCGCAGCGGTCCTACCGCTTCGCGGGCGAGACGGGCCGGGGCTTCGGTCCCGTCCACACCCAGCCGTGGATCAGCCAGCCGCCGGCGCCCTTGTTCAGCACGACCGTCATCTGCGCGATCTCGCGCTTGGGCACCCCATTTTCCTTGAAATCGTAGACCGCGGGCACGATCACGTACGCCTGGTCGCCGTTCGACTCGATCCGGGTCGCGCCGCGGAGCTTCACCACCTGGTCGGTGATGCCCCGCTTCTTGGAGTCGCTTTCCAGAGCCGCGCTCCAGGCCCGGAACGCCTGCGGCCCCCGCCAGAGATAAGGCGGCACCTCGTCCATGATCGCCAGATCGTCCGTCGCCGAGTGGGTCGCCGCCGCGGCCGCCGCGTCGCCCTCTGAGGCTGGAGGTCAGGGAGCGCATCACGGCCGACGGCAGCGTGCTCACGCCGCTGGACGAGCCGAGCGCCCGCGCCGCCATCGCCCGGCTCAAGGACGCCGACGTCGAGGCCGTCGCGATCTGCCTCCTGCACGCCTACCGCAACCCTGCTCACGAGCGCGCTCTGAAGG
>JAIQFR010000041.1 GCA_020073205.1 Terriglobia bacterium | reverse complement strand
GACGCGCGGCGAGATTAATCAAACAATATTCAGACGCTATATTACAGCTGATCGGAGCAAAGCGACTCTCCTGAAAGGAGTAGAAGTCGGGCGCTATAATCGACGAGAGAAGTTAAAGCAAGGTGAGCGCGAGTGGTTCGAAGAGGAGTTTTTTTTGGCAAATGAGAATCTAGTTGCGCTGGCACGACGTGCTCGCCTTGCCACTCAGCGAATAACTGGTGTGGACGAGCGACTTCGAGTAGTTGCAACTCTAGTCGCTCCGCCGACCTACTTCGCCGATTCCACGAATTCGATTGCGCTTCGTGACACCTCGCAATATGATCTTCGGTATCTCTTGGGAATTCTCAATTCCACCCTTATACAATGGCGTTTCAAGCTGACAAGTACGAATAACAACGTCGGTACTAATGAACTGCACTCCTTGCCGTTCAGGCAGATTCGCTTTGATTCAATCGCCGACCGTGAGTTACACGTCCAGATGGTCGAACTCGTCCAGCGCATGCTCGACCTTCAGAAGCGATTTACAGCGACGAGAACCCCGTCAGACAAGACGGCCATGCAGCGCCAAATTGACGCCACCGACCGCCAGATCGACCAGCTTGTCTACGAGTTGTACGGCCTGACCGACGAAGAGATCAAGATCGTGGAGCAGACCGCGTCATGAGAAAGAAGCCGTCCACCGATCTGGCCGTCGCGCCCGAGGAACTCCAGAGAATGGTCCACGTGGTGCGCGGGCAGCGCGTGATGCCCGATTTCGACCTGGCCGGGCTGTACGGAGTGCCCACTTCGGCGCTCAACCAAGCCGTCCAGCGAAATGCGGATCGCTTCCCCGACGACTTCGCTTATCAGCTTACGCAGCAAGAGTTTACGGGTTTGATATCACAGATTGTGACATCAAAGGGCGGCCGGGGCGGCCGCCGCAAGCTCCCTTGGGCGTTCACCGAACACGGGGTGGCCATGCTCTCCAGCGTCCTCCGCTCGCCCGCGGCCGTGCGCGTCAATATCGAGATCATGCGGACGTTCGTGCGGCTCCGCCGCACTGTGGGCACGGCCTGATGCCATCGGCGGTCTTCGCCCCGCGGCCCGCGCACTCGGAGCACTTCTCGGTTCGCGGCACCTTGATCCGGGTCTCGAGGCCCCGCACCGCCTCCTGGAATTCCAGCTCGAGGTCGTAACGGAGGTCGTCGCCGGGTCGCCGGACGGGCCGGCGGCGCCCTCCGCCGAAAAGGCTCCCGAACCCGAAGAAATCGCCGAGAATGTCCGCGAAGTCCGCGAAGATCTCCTGATCGAAGCCGTGGAATCCGTCTTGCGCCCCGAGGCCTGCGCGTCCGAAGCGGTCGTAGCGTTCCCGCTTCTGCGGATCCGAGAGCACCTCGTACGCCTCCGCGGCCTCCTTGAACCTCTCCTCGGCCCCCGTGTCCCCGGGGTTCTTGTCAGGATGGTGCTTGAGCGCCAATCGCCGGTAGGCCTTCTTGATCTCGGCCGGTTCGGCGCCCCGGGACACCCCGAGGATCTCGTAGTAGTCGCGGTCGGGCACCTGCTCCTCCCCGGGGGCGCGCCCCCGGCCGTTTCGTTAACACCGCCGTTGGGAATGCGTCAAGGGGGCGGCGCGGGAAAGTCGGTCAGGATCCGCGACGCCTCCCCGTCCGGTCCTACAGCTCCTCGACCGAGTCGACCCCCTCGGGCTCCTTCTTGGCCTCGAACGAGCCCGGGTCGTAGAGGATCACCTCGGAGAGGATCCGTCCTACCTCGGCGATCCGCTCGAGGGATTGGGTGCACTCCGCCGCGCTGCCGCTCTGGAGCGCCTTCCGCGCTCCCTCCAGGATCTTGCGAACGTTCCCCTGCTGGTCTTCGCTCAGCATCGAGCCGAACTCGGCGAAGGTCTTCTGATTGCTGTCGACGAGACCTTCGAGCCGGCTCTTGACGCGGATCAACTCGGCCCGGCGCCGGTCTTCCTCCGCGTGTCGCGCGGCGTCCTCGATGATCCCCTGGATCTCCTCCTCGGTCAGGCCGCCGGAGGGGGTCACGACGATCTTCTGCTCGCGATTCGTCGCCGTGTCCCGCGCCTCGACGTTGACGATGCCGTTGGAGTCGATGTCGAACGTCACCTCGATCTGCGGAACCCCCTTGGGCGCGGGGGGGATCCCCACCAGCTCGAAGCGTCCCAGCGACTTGTTGTGCGCGGCGATCTCGCGCTCTCCTTGCAGGACGTGGACCTCGACCTTCGACTGGTTGTCGGTCACCGTGGTGAAGATCCTCGACTTTCGGGTCGGAATCGTCGAGTTCCTCTCGATGATCTTCGTGAACATCCCGCCCCGCGTCTCGATGCCGAGGGACAGCGGCGTCACGTCCAGGAGCACCATGTCCTTGACGTCGCCTTTCAAGATGCCCGCCTGGATCGCCGCGCCGATGCCCACCACCTCGTCGGGGTTGATCCCCTGATTCGGCTCCCGGCCGAAGATCTCGCGGACGATCTTGACGACGTTCGGCGTCCGGGTCTGTCCTCCCACGAGGAGGACCTCGTCGACCTCCTCGGGCCTCAACCCGGCCATGCGCAGCGCCTCCTCGCAAGGCCGACGGGTCTTTTCGATCAGGTCTTCCACCAGCTCCTCGAACTTGGCCCGCGACAGGACGGCGTGCAGGTGGCGGGCGCCTCCCTCGTCGGCGCTGATGAAAGGCAGGTTGACCTCGGCGCTCTCCTCCCTCGACAGCTCGCACTTCGCCTTCTCCGCCGCCTCCTTGAGCCGCTGCAGCGCCAGGCGATCGGACCGCAGATCGACGCCGGTCTCGGCCCGCGCGACTTCGATGAGCCAGTCCACGATCCTCTGATCGAAGTCCTCGCCCCCGAGGAACGTGTCGCCGGACGTCGCCTTGACCTCGAAGACCCCTTCGCCCAGCTGCAGGATCGAGATGTCGAAGGTCCCGCCGCCGAGGTCGTAGACCGCGATCCGCCGAGGCGCCGTGCCCTCGTCCAGCCCGTACGCGAGCGACGCGGCGGTGGGCTCGTTGATGATCCGGAGGACGTTGAGCCCGGCGATGCGTCCAGCGTCCTTCGTCGCCTGCCGCTGCGAGTCGTCGAAATACGCGGGAACCGTGATGACCGCTTCGCTCACGTCGCCGCCCAAGTAGTCCTCGGCCATCTCCCGCAGCCTGGCGAGGAGGAACGCGGAAAGCTCCGGCGGAGAGTAATCGCGCTCCCTCACCTTGATCCACGCGTCGCCGTTCGCGGCGGGCACGATCTCGTAGGGAACCAGCTGCTTCGCCCTGGCCACTTCCGGCGACTCGTACTTCCGGCCGATGAGTCGTTTCACCGCATGGATCGTGTGGTGGGGGTTCGTCAGCGCCTGGCGCTTGGCGATCTGCCCCACCAGCCGCTCTCCTCGCGGGGTGAACGCGACCACCGACGGCGTGGTCCGGCCCCCCTCGCGGCTCGTGATGACCCGCGGCTTGCCGCCTTCCATCACGGCAACGCAGCAGTTGGTCGTTCCGAGATCGATCCCGATCACTTTGCCCATCTACCGTCCCTCCCGGGGACCGGAGTCGTCCGCGACCGGACCTTCGCGCACGCTCACGCGCACCAGGGCCGGGCGTAGCAGCCTTTCGTGCAGGAAGTAGCCGCGCTGGATCTCTTCCACGACGGTGTTCGGCGGAAGCCCCGGCGCCGGCTCGGTGGCCAGCGCCTCGTGGATCGCGGGATCGAACGGTTGGCCCAGCGCATCCACCGGCCTGAGCCCTTCCCTCCGGAGGACCTCGATCAACTGCCGGTGGATCAGCTGGACGCCGGTGCGGAGCGCCACGTCGTCCCCCTCGGGTCGCTCGGTGGCGATCGCCCGCTCGAGGTTGTCGAGCACCGGAAGGAGCGAGGTCACGAGGCGGCTCGTCGCCACCTTCCGGAACTCCGCCTCCTCCCTCTCGATCCGCTTCTTGAGGTTCTCGAAGTCCGCCTGGAGCCGGATCAGGCGCTCTTGGCTCGCCGGGTCCTCCCGCGGCTCCGTCGCGGGGGTCGCCGCCGGCCCCGACGCGGCCGAAGGGACGTCGAACTCGACCTCGACCTCCTCGTCGGCCGGCGGGGCGATGGGCCCGGTCATCCCCTCGATCTCGAGGATCTCGATGTCGTCGGAATCGCCGGGGATCTCAGTCGAGGGGCGCTCCTCGTCGTTCTTCGTCATGTCCAGGGCTCCTGGG
This sequence comes from Terriglobia bacterium, assembly GCA_020073205.1. Taxonomy (NCBI): domain Bacteria; kingdom Pseudomonadati; phylum Acidobacteriota; class Terriglobia; species Terriglobia bacterium. The sequence continues at coordinate 30,565 of JAIQFR010000041.1, read as the reverse complement.
CGTCGCTATTCTCCGGGACTCGACAGTAGCCGGGTCAGGACTCGCGCGAGGTGCTCCACGAGGGCGATGGCCCTCGCGTACTCCATCCGGGTGGGCCCCACGATGCCCACCGTCCCCATGACGCGGTCCCCGGCACCGTAGGTCGAAGCGACCACCGAGAGATCGCTGAGGTCCGACACCGGGTTCTCCCTCCCGATGACCACCTGGACCCCTTCTCCCTCGAGGATGCGGTTGAGCAGCTCGACGAGGCGGCTCTTCTCCTCGAGCGTCCGGAACAACGACCGCATCCGCTGCAGGTTCGCGAATTCGGGCGAGCCGAGCAGGTTCGACGCCCCTTCGACGAACAGGTCCGAGGCGGACTCGAGGTCCACCGCTCGCCGTCCCAGCTCGAGGCTCGCCGCGACGAGGTGGTCGCACTGAGCGGTCTCCTCGGACATCCTCCGAAGGACCGCCTCCCGCATCCTCGGGAGCGTGAAGCCCGAGTACTGTTCCGACAGGTGGCGCCCGATCCGGTCGAGCTCCTCCTGCTCCAGCGGCTCCTCCATGTCGAGGATCCGGTTGTGCACGACCCCCGCGCGATCCACGAGGATCGCCACCACCCGCTGCCTCTCGAGCCGGACGAACTCGAGGTGCTCCACGACGATCCGCCTCAGCTCCGGGGCAAGTACCACTCCTACGTGGTTCGAGAAGCGCGAGAGCTGCCGACTCGCCTCGCCGAGCAGCTCCGGGATCTCCCCGCGGCTCCGGACGAGCGCATCGTCGATGGCCTGGGCCTGAGCGGGCGCCATTCTCGCCGGGCCCATCAGACGGTCCACGTACAGCCGGTAGCCACGATCCGTCGGCACCCGTCCCGCCGAGGTGTGCGGCTGGGCCAGGAGCCCTTTCTCGGCGAGGTCGGACATGATATTGCGGATCGTCGCGGGGGACAGGTCGAGCCCACGCTCGCGGGACACGGTCCTCGACCCCACGGGCTCGCCCGTCAGGATGTGCGCCTGAATGACCGACCGGAGGATCTCCCGTTCCCTGGGGTCCAGGTCGATCCCGGCATGGATTCTTGGTTCTTTCGGCACCGTCCCTCGCCCCGGGCCGCCCGCGGCTCGACGCCGCGAGCGCTCAGGCCGGGCGCCCCGCGCGGGCCTCGCCCGGCTCCCGCGCGACGGCCAGCGCCGCGCGGATGAAGCCGTCCAGGTCCCCGCCGAGCACGCGGTCCGTGTCACCGACCTCCAAGCCGGTACGGTGGTCCTTCACGAGCCGGTACGGAGCGAGAACGTAGGAACGGATTTGGCTCCCCCATTCGATCTTCTTCTTCTCCCCGACCTCCTGGGCCATCCTCTCGTCCGCCTCCTTCCTCGCGCGATCGACGAGCTTGGCCCTCAGGATCTGCATGGCGACGTCGCGGTTTCGGTGTTGGGAACGCTCGTTCTGGCACGTCACGACGATCCCCGTCGGGAGGTGGGTGATCCTGACGGCGGAATCGGTGACGTTCACGTGCTGGCCGCCCGCCCCCGAGGACCGGTACGTGTCGATCCTCAGGTCCTTGTCGTCGATCACCACCCCCACGTCGCCCTCGACTTCCGGTATCACGTCGACCGACGCGAACGACGTGTGGCGGCGTGCCTGCGCGTCGAACGGCGAGATCCGGACGAGCCGGTGGACGCCCCTCTCCGTCCTCAGGTAGCCGTAGGCGTTCGGCCCATTGATCCCGAGCGTGACGCTCTTGATGCCGGCCTCGTCCCCCGCCTGGTAGTCGAGGGTCTGCACGCCGAAGCCTCGGCGCTCCGCCCAACGGGTGTACATGCGGAGCAGCATCTCGGCCCAGTCCTGGGATTCGGTCCCGCCCGCGCCCGGGTGCACCTCGAGGATCGCGTCCGCCGCATCGTGCTCCCCGGTCAGGAGCGTCCGCAGCTCGACCTCCTCCGTGCGCGTGCGCAGCGCCTCGACGGCCCCGGCGAGTTCGCCGCCGACGTCCTCTCCCTCGCGGGCGAGCTCGAGGAACGTCCTCGCGTCGTCCAGAAGGGTCTTGAGGCCTCGCGCCGTCTCGATGCTCTCGAGGAGCCTGGATCGTCGCTGCCGGAGCTGGCGGGCCAGCTCCGCGTCCCCCCAGACTTCCGGCAGCGTCAGGCGCTGCTCCAGGTCGGAGAGCTCGCCCTGTTTCCGTTCCACATCAAAGGAACCTCCGGAGCGCGTCCACCTTCTCGGCGAGCGCCTCGATCCGGTCGGCGAGATCCTGGAGATCCGGGCTCCTCACGATCCGTCCTCCGTCCATCAGGCAAATCTAGGTTGTCCGCGGGCCTGCGCAAGCCCCGCCCCCTCAACATAACACACCGTTCCCCGAGGGTGCGCCTCGGCGGGAGACGGAACCCCTGCTCAGTCCCGCCGGGTCACCCAAGCTCCGGCCTGACCCTCCCGCTTGAGACGGTCGGCGACGGTCTGGGCCTCGGCGCGGTCGGGATAGCCGCCCACGCGGACCTTGAAGAGCGTCCCCCGTCCTTCCTGCTCCCCTTCCACGGCCACCGGGTAGCCGCGGCCGCCGAGCGAGCGGACGATCTCCTCGGCGGCTTGCCGATCCCTCCCCGCGAACACCTGAACGAAGAACGGTCCGGAGCGCGCGGCGGCGAGAGGGGACGCGACCTGAGGCGGCTCGGCGGGAGCCGTCTTCGTATGCGCCTCGCGCTGGGGCTCCGCGGCCTTCCCGCTGCCGAGGGTGTCGAAGAACGTGACGTCGTCGGCCCTCGGCTCGTCCTTGGCGGTGCGCCCGGACGCGTCGCGAGAGGCGGCGGCAGGCGGCGAGACCTGTCGCTCGAACCACCGCCCGGCCCAAAACGCGAGGACGACGAGGGCGAGAATCGCCCCGCCGGTGACGAACAGGGCGAGCCCCTCGATGCGGACATCCCGGGCGGTCCCCCCCTCCTCGCGGACCTCAGGGTCCATGCCCTTCCTCGACGATCTCCGCGACAGCGATGGAGTTCTTCACGCCGTTCTTGATCCGCTGCATCGCCCAGTCCGCGCGCTCCAGGAGCTCCGCCTTGCTTCGGGCATGGAGAGGGAACGAGGCGATGCCGAACGACGCGGTCATCTTCACCCCCCCCTTCTCCCCGAGCTGATCCGCGAGGAATGCCTTGCCGGCGATGGCCACGCGCACGCGCTCGGCCACCTCGAGGGCCCCGTGCCACTCGGTCTCCGGAAGCACGATGCAGAACTCGTCCCCACCGAAGCGGAACAACTTGTCGAACTTCCGGACCTTCCCCCGCACGCGGACGGAGACCTCGAGGAGCGCGCGGCTCCCCATCGCGTGGCCGAGCAGGCTGTTGACCTGCTTGAGCCCGTCCATGTCGAAGAAGATCAGCGACAGCGGGGCGTGGAACCGGTTGGCGCGGGACAGCTCCTCGGCGAGGAACTCCTCGAAGTACCTCCGGTTGAAGCACTCCGTCGTGTCGTCCTTGATGACGAGGTCCCGTATCGCGCGGACCTGGATCGCGTTCTCGATCGCGCGGCGGGCGAGGGTCACGAGCGACCGAACCCGCTCCAGCTCCGGGCCGGTCCTCTTCGGGTTCACGACCACGAGGAGGCCGACGGCCTCGTCCGCCTCGGCGCGGAGCGGAAGCATCGCGCTCGACGCGGGAACGACGCCGCCCAAGAGGTCCGCGGCGGAGCCTTCGCTCTCCCCGGCCTCGACCCATTGGCGCACCTCGGTGGGCCGGATCCGCGTCCCGGTCAGGTCGAAGCTCCCCCGCGTCCGGACCGTGGCCACCGGCACCAGGGCCTGGCGCTCTTCGTCGGGGCCGAGGGCGAAGCAGGCGTCCGCGCCGGTCCAGGACGCGGCCCGCTCGACCAGGACTTGGAGCTGGTCGGGGAGGTCGAGGCGGCGATGCACCTCCAGCAAACCGGCCAGCACCTCCGGATCGGCGCCAGCCGGCGGGACGGGCGGCGCTTCCGGCTCTCGGCCGCTTCCCGCCGTGGGACTCACCGGACTCCTCCCCTCCCGGACCTCGGGGCGTCAAATCACGAGTTCAGGAACCCCTTGATCAGGTCGATGGGCAACGGGAACACGATGGTCGAGTTCTTCTCCGACGCGATCTCGGTGAGCGTCTGCAGGTAGCGCAGCTGCAAGGTGATCGGATGCTTGCCGACTTCCTCCGCGGCCTTCGCGAGGTTGGTGGCCGCGAGGAACTCCCCCTCCGCGTGGATGATCTTCGCGCGCTTCTCGCGCTCCGCCTCCGCCTGCTTGGCCATGGCCCGCTGCATCTCCACCGGGAGGTCCACGTGCTTGACCTCCACCGCCGAGACCTTGATCCCCCACGGGTCGGTGTGCTTGTCGAGGATCACCTGGAGCTGCTGGTTCAGCTTCTCGCGCCCGGACAGGAGCTCGTCCAGCTCCACCTGGCCCAGGACGGAACGGAGCGTGGTCTGCGACAGCTGGCTCGTGGCGTAATGGTAGTTCTCCACCTCCACCACGGCCTTGCGGGGGTTCATCACCCTGAAGTAGACCACCGCGTTGACCTTCACCGACACGTTGTCGCGGGTGATGATGTCCTGAGGGGGCACATCGTGCACCACCGTCCTGAGCGACACCCGGACCATCCGGTCCGCGACGGGGATCAGGAAGAAGAGCCCCGGCCCGTAGTCGACCGGGCGGAGCCTCCCGAGGCGGAACACGACCCCCCTCTCGTACTCCGGGAGGATCTTGATGGAGTTCACTAGGATCAACACCACCACGATCAAGGCCGCGAGGATCCCGACCGGCAGCTCCGCGCCGAGCATCTCAACCCCCTTCGGCCGGCGACCTATCCGCCGGCTCGACGGTCAGACGCATCGCCTCCACCCGCACCACCCGGATCCGCGAGTCCTTCGCTAGCGGGCCCGAGGCGGACACCGCGTCCCAGATCTCCCCGTGCACGAAGACCTTGCCCTCCGGTGCGACATCGCCGACGGCGGTCCCGACCTCGCCCACGAGCCCTTCGACCCCGGTCGCCACGGGCGCCTTCCGCGCGCGGATGGCGAGGCGGACCGCCATCGTGCAAGCCGCCCCGAGCGTCAGGCTCGCGGGGAGCACCACGACAAGAGGGAGCCGCAGCTCGGGAATCGGTCCCCGGAACAGCATGAGCGATCCCACGACGAGGCAGACGAGACCGCCCACCGCGAGCATCCCGTGCGACGCGATCTTGATCTCCAGCACGAACAGCACGATCGCGAGCAGGACGAGGAGGATGCCGATGGCCGAAACCGGCAGCACCTGCGCGGAGAACGCGAACAGGAGGAGACAGAGCACGCCCATCACCGCGGGAAACACCAGCCCCGGGTGGCTCAGCTCCACGTACAGCCCGCCGAGGCCCACGAGGAGCAGGAGGTAGGCCACCAGCGGGTTCGCGAGGATGCCGAGCACCTCCTCGCGGAGCGTCGCTTCCTCTTTGACGATGCGGGCCCCCGCGGTTCTGAGCTTCGTCATGCTCCCGTCGAATCGGCGGACTTCCCTTCCGTCGAGCTGGCGCAGGAGGTCGTCCATGTCGGCCGCGATCAGGTCGATCACCTTGTCCTTGAGCGCCTGACCGTCGGTGTAGGCCTCCGCGGAGAGCACCGCTTTCTCGCACGCGTCCACGTTCCGGCCCCGGTGCTCGGCCAGGGTCCGCGCCCGCGCGGCGACGTCGCTCGAGGCTTTCTTCAGGCCGACGTCGCTCTCGGGATTCGCCCCGAAGAGCGAGGAGATCACCGCGGCCGCGCCGGTGTGGGTGCCGGGCGCCATGGCCGCCACGTCGGCGGCGATCAACATGAGGAACCCCGCGGAGGCCGCCTTCGCTCCCGCGGGCCCCACCCAAGCGACCACCGGCGTCTTCGCCCGGAGCTCGCTCTGCACGATCCGCTCGAGGGAGGCCACGAGCCCGCCGGGCGTGTCCAGCCGGATCAGGACCAGGCTGTCGCCGTCCCGGTCGGCCCGGTCGATGGCGTCGACCACGCGCCCCGCGCTGACGGGCGTGACGACGTCGTCGAAGTCCACGAGGCGGACCCGCGGCTCCGCCGGAGCCGCGGCCGCGGCGACGCCGAGGATCACGAACGACGCGAGGAACACGGCTGGCTTCATTCCTTGCGAGTATAGGGGCCGCTCGCGAAGGGGGTCAAGCGCGCGCGTCCCCCTCGATGAGGAGCCGGCTGCCGTGCGCCAGGACCCAGCCGCGAGATCCGGCCCGCACGGTCCCGATCGCCAGGCGGAACGCCTCCTCGAGGTCCCGCGCCGGCTCGGCCCCGAGCAGCCGGACCGTATCCGCGGCGAGACCGGAGACGAGGATCAAGCGGCACCTTCTCGCCTTCAGGAACCAGGACAGCGCCGTCTGTCGATAGACGCGAAAATCGCTCTTGAGCGCCTTCACCATTGCCTCCTCGCACCCGTGCCGGAAGAACGGGAGGAAGTCGGAGTGCCCCGCCTTCTCCCGGCACCGCGCGACCAGCACGAACGTCCCGCCCGGCTTGACCGCCGCGACGCCCGCCTCGAAGGCCTTGTGCGCCTGGATCAGATTGATGTCGGTCGGCTCCCCGCCGGCGGAGGCCACCACGAGGTCGCGAGGGCGGACCTTCACGCTCCGCGCCGCGCGCACGTAGCGACATGCGGCCTCGTGAGCCCTCCGCCAATGGCCGACCCAGAGGCGCTCGATCCCCCCGTCCTCACCGAGCACGGAATTGATGAGGAGGTGAGGCCCCACGAGAGAAGCTCCATCGGTCATGTCCAGGTGCACGGGGTTGCCCCCGAGGCGACCCGCCCGCGCCAGCGGGTGGCGCGTCCCGTCGGTCCTCAGCGCGCGCAGGTGGTTCGCCGTGACCGTGGCTCTCGAAGCGAGCCCCGGCACCAGCGCCTTCCGTCCGCCGGAGAAGCCGGCGTAGTAGTGGAAGCCCACCGCTCCGGTCAGCACGATCCGATCCTGCTCCCGGACCGCCGCGTGGATCGCGACCGGCGTCCCCGCTCGCGTCCGCCCGAGTTCCTCGAGCGCGGACCGGTCGTCGGGGTCGTGGAGAATGATCTCGTGACCCGCCGCGAGGCGCGGCCCGAGGATCGAATCGACGTCCTGGGGCGTCGGCCGGCGGTGGATCCCGCTGGCCACCGCGAAGCGGATCTCGGCCCGGGAGGCGGCGCGGACGTGATCGATGAGCGGCGGCAGGTACCGGTCGCATCCGGTGGTGCGCGTCGCGTCGGAGACCACCACCAGCACCCGGCGCGCGCCGTGGAAGATCTCGGCCAGGCTGGGTGACGCCACGGGGCGCAGGAGGGCCTCGCGGATGCCGTCGTCGCCGATCGGTGGTGAGGGGGGGCGCGGCGGGGTCACGGCGTCCAGGCGGAACGGCGCCGCCGGGAGGTCCATCCCCTCCGTTCCGTACGGAAGGCGACGCGGCGGCGCGACGCTCAACGCGGCCCCGCGTGGCGCCGCTCGAGCGCGCGCGCCACGGCGGCGGGCACGAGCCCGTCGACGTTCCCGCCCAGCCTCGCCACCTCCCGCACGAGCTTCGAGGAGACGTACGAGTACGCCTCGCTGGGCATCAGGAACACCGTCTCGACCTCCGGCTCGAGACGGCGATTCATCATCGCCATCTGGAGCTCGTACTCGAAGTCCGAGACGGCGCGGAGCCCCCTCAGGATCACCGAAGCGCCGATGCGGCGGGCGTACGCGACGAGCAAGCCGTCGAAGGTGGCCACCTCGACGTCGGGCCATGGGGACGTCGCGTCGCGGAGGAAGCCGATCCGCTCCTCGAGGGTGAACATCGGCTGCTTCTCCTCGTTGCTCAGGATCGCCATGACGAGACGGTCGAACCGCCTCCGCCCGCGCTCGACGAGGTCGAGATGGCCGTTCGTGACCGGGTCGAACGTGCCCGGATAGACCGCGATTCTCTTCACGACTTCCTCCCGGAAGCCCGTCCGTCGCCCGCGGCGGCCAGCAGGGCCTCGGCGTTCCGGCGCGAGGCGGCGGTGACCTCCCGTCCTCCGAGCATCCGAGCCAGCTCGTCGACCCTTTCCCGGCGGCCGAGACGCTTCGCCTCGGCGCGCGTGCGCCCCGCGACGACCTTCTTGAGGACATGGTAGTGATGATCCGCGTGGGCGGCCACCTGGGGGAGATGAGTCACGCAGAGGACCTGGCTTCGCTCGCCGAGCCGCGCGAGCCGCGACCCCACCGCGTCCGCGGCGGCTCCCGCCACGCCGGCGTCGACTTCGTCGAACACCAGGACGCGCCCCTCGGCCGCCCCCTCCAGCACGAGGTGGAGGGCGAGCATCACCCTCGACAGCTCCCCTCCCGACGCGACCCGTGCCAGCGGCCGCTCCATCTCCCCGGGATTCGCCGCGAGGAGAAACTCCGCCCGCTCCGCCCCGCGCCGCCCCAGCGGGACCGCCGCGCCCGCCGCCGCGCCCACGAGAGGGCCCCTCGCCGCGGAGAATCGCACCGACAGCGTGGCGCGGCCGAGCGCAAGGTGGCGGAGCTGCGCCTCCACCGCGACGCGAAGCCGCTCCGAAGCCTCGCGGCGCGCTCCGCCCAGCGCGGCCGCCGCCTCGAGGTACCTGCCCTCCTCGATCGCCACCGTCCCCTCCGCCGAACGGGTCTCGCCGTCCAGGCTCCCGAGCGTGTGGAGCTCGCGGGCACACGTTTCGCGATGCGCGAGGATCGCCGACTCGTCCGCGCCGTAGCGGAGGCGCAGGCGCTCCAGGAGCACGCGGCGCGCCTCCACCGCCTCGAGCCGCGCGGGGTCGAAGTCGGTCCGCTCGCGGTAGTCCCGGAGCGTCGCGCCGGCGTCCTGCAGCTCGATCCGGGCTGCCTCGATCCGCTTCGCCGTCTCCTCGAGCACCGGGTCGATCGAGGCCGCCTCCTCGGCACGCCGGTACGCGGCGGCGGCCAGCGAGGCTCCGGACGGCTCTCCCTCGTAGAGCAGCTCCACCATCTCGTCCACGAGGCGCGCCAGCGTGCCCGCGTGCTGGAGGACGTGACGCTCCCGCTCGAGGTGCTCGGACTCCCCGGGCTCGGGAGCCGCGGCATCGATCTCCCGGACACGACGATCCAGGTCGTCGGCCCGCGACACGGACTCGGCGGCCAACGCGCGGAGCCGCTCGAGCCGCTCCCGGGCGGCGAGGACGGCGGCGTGAGCCCGCTCGACCGACCGCGCCTCATCGACGTGCCCGCCGAACGCGTCCAGCAGCGCGAGATGGCGTTCCGGCTCCAGCAGGTCCTGGTGCTCGTGCTGGCCGTGCAGCTCCACGAGCCGGTCGCCGACCTCGCGAAGGGCGGCCAGGGTCGTGGGGGAGCCGTTGACGAAGACCCTTCCACCCGACGCCGATACCTCCCTCCGGACCACGAGGTCGTCCCCCGCGTCGTCGAGCCCGCGCTCCGACAGGAGGTGGCGGAGGGACGGCGAGTCCCCGACTGCGAACACCGCCTCGACGACCGCGCGCTCCGCGCCGGTGCGCACGCGCGCCGCATCGCCGCGGTCGCCGGCGGCGAGCCCGAGGGCGTCCGCGATGATGGACTTCCCGGCACCGGTCTCTCCGGTCAGAACGTTGAGCCCGGGACCGAAGTCGACGGCGAGATCCTCGATGATCGCGACGTTGCGGATTCGAAGGGTCTTGAGCATCGGCTCGGAGAAGCCGCGCCTCGGAGGCGTGGCGGCGCGGAGCGGCGATGCTAGCACGCCCGCGAGAAGCGCGTCGAGGGGGACGCGTGTCTTGCCGCCCTTACCCCCCTCGGATAGCATGACGCACGGCGAGCGGCGCCTTAGCAACGGGCCCGATCGCCGCGCGGGAGGACGTGCATGCTCATGGTTCCCGCCGCGACGGCCGGCGAAGTCGAGATCTGGGCGCTAATACGCGATTCCGGCGCCATGGGGAGGTTCGTTCTCCTGGTGTTGTCGGTGTTCTCCGTGATCTCCTGGGGGATCATCGCGGAGCGGCTGCGCATCTTCCGGCGGGCCGAGAGGGAGACCGAGACCTTCCTGGAGAAGTTCCGTAAGGGCGGCGGACTCGCGGCGATCCAGGACGCGACCACGACGCTTCGCGAGAGCCCGCTCGCCCAAGTGTTCCGGGCCGGGTTCCGCGAGATCAGCCTCAACCCGCCCCCCGGCGGCGCTCCCGAGGGGGACGAGCTGGACGCGCTCGACCGGATGCTTCGCAAGAGCGCGCTCGTGCAGACCGCCCGGCTCGAGAGGAGCCTGGGGTTCCTCGCCACCACCGCCAGCGCCACCCCGTTCATCGGGCTGTTCGGCACGGTCTGGGGGATCATGAAGGCCTTTCACGGCATCGGCACCGCGGGCGCCGCCTCGATCGCGGCGTACGCCCCTGGAATCACCGAGGCGCTGGTCACGACCGCCGCCGGCCTCGCAGCGGCGATCCCCGCGGTGATCGCCTACAACCACTTCCTCGGGCGGCTTCGCGGCATGGACGCGAAGACCGACGAGTTCATCGCCGACTTCATCCACAGGGTCCAGGGGCGGAGGGCCTGATCTCCGTGGGCGCCTCGGTGTCGAACGGGGGCGCGAGGTCGGGAGGCCGGCGTGCCCTCGCCGAGATCAACGTCACCCCCCTCGTGGACGTGATGCTCGTGCTCCTGATCATCTCGATGGTGGCCGCGCCGATGCTGGAGCGCGGGATCAAGCTCGATCTCCCGGCGACCGAGACCGCGGCGGAGATGGAGGAGGCCCGGGTCGTGGTCTCCCTCGACCGCGACGGCAGGATCCGCGTCAACGACCGCCCGGTCCACCCCGACCTCCTGGGACAGCAGATGAAGGCGCTCGCGACGACCCGCCCGGGCGAGACCGTGTTCCTCCGCGCCGACAAGCTCCTCCCCTACGGCGAGGTTCTGCTGGTCATGGACCGGATCCGCAAGGCCGGAGTCACCCGCGTCGCGCTGGTCACGGTCCCGATCGAGAGTCCCGGGGAGAAGAGGCCGTGACGCGGCGCGGCCCGGCGCTCGTGATCCGGATCGGGAGGAGCCGAAGCCCGCTCCGCCCCTTCGTGACCGTCTCCCTCCTCGTCCACGTCGGGGCCACCGCCGCCCTCGCGATCCTCCCCGGCCTCCATCACCGGCCGGCCCCGATGGGCGATGCCTGGGTCGTCGGGCTCGCGGCGCCACCCCCCTCGCCGGGGTCCCACGCCGGCGGCGCGTCCTCCGCAGCGCCCCGCCCCTCTCCGTCCCCCTCTGCGGGCGTGCGACTCGACGCGCCGAAGCCCGCGGACAAGACGGTCGAGAAGAAGAAGAAAGATAAGAAGGAAAGGCCGGAACCGAAGAGCACGGCACCCGTCCCGGCCGCCGGCCCGACGCCGCCGGCGGGACCGCAGCTTCCCGGCGGGAATCCGGGGTCCTCCGGCACCGCGGGACCGGGGATCGGTGCCGCGGGAGGCACCGGCGTGTTCTCGATGGACGCGATCGACTCCCAGTTCGCGTGGTACCGCGCCAGCGTCGTCGCCTCCCTCCAGAGCCACTGGATCCGGCCCGTGCTGGAGGGCGTGCGCGGCATCCTCTCGGTGACGGTCACGTTCGACGTGGATCGCGACGGGACCCTCCGGAACATCAAGGTGGTCGATTCCAGCGGGGTCCCGTCCCTCGACCGCTCGGCGCTCGGTGCCGTGCAGGATGCGTCGCCGCTCCCTCCCCTCCCCTCCGGCTGGGGACAGCCGCCGTTCGCCGCGCGCTTCGAGTTCCGCTTCAGCCCTGGGAACCCGTGAGCGCAGGCCCCGAGGACCCGTGATGCCCGACCTTTACGCCCGTCTCGGCGCCGCCGCCTCCCGGAAGGTCCGCGCTCGAAGCGCCGCCTTCGCCGTCGTCGTGGCGCTTGCCGCGACCGGGTCGCCGGCGCTCCCGCAGCAGCCCTCCCAGCCCCAGATCACCGGTGTCGTCACCGGCGAGGGCTTCACGCCGATCCGAATCGCGCTGCCGACCGCCGATGCCGCCGCCTCCGCCGCCGGGCCAGCCCAGGAGCTCGTCGAGACGCTGCGCGACGACCTCCGCTTCGTGGGATTCTTCGATGTCGTGGATCCTTCCCTGTACCACCTGGTACCGCCGGCGAAGGCCGACGCGGTCCCCTACGACGAGTGGCGATCGATCGGCGCGGACTCGCTGGTGCTGGGACGCGTCTCCCTTCAGGGCGAGAGGATCGACCTCGAGGCGAGGCTCTACGACAATCCCAACCGGACCCTGGTGTTCGCCCGGCGGTACGGCGGCGGCACCGATCTTGCCCGGCGAATCGCCCACCAGCTTTCCGACGACCTCGTGCGCCATTTCACCGGTCGCCCCGGCGTGGCGCTCTCCCGAATCGCGTTCTGCTCGAAGCACGGCGACGGCAAGGAGATCTACCTGATGGACTACGACGGGCGGCGGCTGCGCCGCCTCACGACCTCCGGAACGCTGAATCTCTCGCCGGTCTGGTCCCCCGACGGCGAGCGCCTCGCGTTCGTCTCTTGGCGGAGCGGCCGCCCGGCGATCTACGTCATGGACAGCGACGGCAAGACGAATCGAGTGGCCACCGCGGGCGGCGACCTGAACTCGGCGCCGGCCTGGTCGCCGGACGGCCGCAGGATCGTGTACAACTCCGACGTCGACGGGAACTCCGAGATCTACGTGGTGGAGCTCGGCACCGGGCGCAACACGCGCCTGACGCACACCCCCGGCATCGAGACGTCGCCGTCGTTTTCCCCGAACGGGCGGGAGATCGCGTTCACGTCGGACCGCTCGGGGAGCCCGCAGGTCTACATCATGGACGCGGAGGGGCTGAACGCGCGCCGCGTCTCGTCCGAAGGGGAGTTCAACGACTCCGCCTCGTGGTCGCCGCAGGGAGACCGGCTCGCGTTCGTCTCGCGTCGCGAGGGACGCTTCGACATCGTGGTGCTGAACCTCGCCAGCGGCGCCATGAGCCGCCTCACCCACGGCGAGGGGAGCAACGAGGATCCGCGATGGGCGGGAGACGGCCGCCACCTGGTGTTCGCGTCGAACCGCTCGGGGGGGTGGCAGATCTACACGATGGCGGCCGACGGCAGCGACGCGCGCCAGCTGACGCGAGGAAGCGACTCCTTCACACCCGACTGGTCCCGCTGACGGGATCCCCGCGGGGCGTCCGCGTCGGCGCGACGGCCGTTTCCTTGCATCCCGCCGCCGGCATCTGTTAACCTCGGGAGGATGGCGCGTTCTCGCGCGGAGGAGAGCCAAGATGCGGTCCCGCCTCGCTGCGATCTCTGCCGTCGTGCTCATGGTCCCGCTCCTCTCGGCGGGGAGTTGCAGGAGAACGCAGCCGATCCCGCCGGCGGCGTCCGCCGCGCCCGAGCGGAACGCCGTTCCCGCGCGACCGCCGGGGGCCGAGCCCAAGAAAGAGGTCACCGAGTCCTTCCCGACGCAACCCGTCACGTCCCAGCCCCTCGGGCCGGAATCCACGGCGGACGAGTTGAACCGGAAGAAGGTCCTCGCGACGATCTACTTCGACTACGACAAGTCCGATCTCTCCGACGCGGCGCGGGCGACGCTTCAGGCCAACGCCGATTGGCTCAAGGCCAATCCGGCGCGCGTCGTGAGGATCGAGGGGAACTGCGACGAGCGCGGGACGGTGGAGTACAACCTGGCGCTCGGCCAGCGGCGCGCGGCCTCGGTGCGGGACTACCTCGGCGGTCTCGGCGTCGACGCGTCGCGGCTCAAGACCATCTCGTACGGCAAGGAGCGCCCGGCGGATCCGGGCCACGACGATGCCGCGCGCGCGAAGAACCGCCGCGCGGAATTCGTGATCGAATCCTGAAGCCGCGGGGACGAGCAACTTCCGCCCGCCCCTCGAGGAGCACGCCATGCGCGGACCGGCCCGTCACTCGCTGTGCCTCGCCACGACGGTCGCCGTGGCGCTCGCCGCGGCGGCCTGCGTGATGCCGGATCAGGTGGCCAGGCTCGAGAAGGACATGGCCGACGTGCGCCAGGACCTCCTGAAGATCCAGAAGGAGCAGGGCGAGGCCCGGGACCGGCTGACGGGGGTCGAGGGCCGGATCGCCGGCCAGGACCCGGTGAAGCGGCCCGAATTCGCCGACCTCAGGGTCCGGCTCGACGAATTGGCGCGGCAGCAGTCGGCGCTGGACGAGCGGGTCAAGGAGACGAACCGCCGGGTGGACCACCTCTCGTCGGACGTCCAGGCCAGCCGGGAGCTCGCCCGGCGAGCGGCCGGCGCGTCCCCGGTCGCTCCGGCGGGGACCGGCCCGGAGGCCGGCGCCGCGCCCGCGCCCGCCCCGGGAGCGCCGCCGGTCGAACCGGTCCCCGACCCGCAGTCGCTCTACAACACGGCCTACGCCGACTTCTCCAAAGGGAACTTCGTCCTGGCCGTGTCCGGATTCCAGGAGTACGCGACGCGTTTTCCGGAAAGCGATCTCGCCGACAACGCACTCTACTGGGTCGGCGAGTGCCTCTTCAGCCAGGGGAAGTTCGCCGAGGCGGTCCAGGCGTTCGATCGGATGCTCGACAAGTACCCGCAGGGCGACCGGGCCGCGGCCGCTAACCTCAAGAAGGGGCTCGCCTTCCTGGAGCAGAACCAGATCGCCCAGGCCATCGTGCAGCTCCGGTACGTGGTCACGACGTACCCGTCGAGCGACGAGGCGCGAATCGCGCGGGACAAGCTGTCCAGCCTCGGCGCCACGAAGTGATCCCGGCGCTCCCTTGACGATCCGGCCCGCAGTCTCTAGAATTCGCGTTTACGCTGCGCGGGAGCAGAGCGAGTGCACGGTCCGGGCGCGGCGGGAAGGAGCGGGAGACCCGGTATGGCGTCCCACAAGTCCGCGCTGAAGAAGCACCGCCAGGACGAGAAGCGCCGCGTCAGGAATCGGCAGCACGCGTCGCGTCTCAGGACCCAGGTCAAGAAGTTCCGGAAGGCGGTGGCCTCGGGCGACGAGAAGGCGGCCAGGGAACTGCTCCCGGAGACCCTCTCCCTCATCGACCGCACGGCGAAGCTCGGTGTCCTCCACGCGAACGCGGCGGCGCGCAGCAAGTCCCGCGCGACCCTCGCGGTGAACAAGCTCAGCTCGCCGACGCGCTAGCTCCCGTCCCCACCGGCCACCGGAGCGCCACCAGCGAGACCCCCAGCATCGCGAGGTTCTCCAAGAGCTTGATGGCGCCGACCCGCGTGTGGTCGGCGGTGCCGAAGCACCCGCACTCGAAGTCGAGCCCCCGGGCCATCGCCAGGATCACGCCGACGGTGAATCCCGCCATGAGCGCCGTCACCACCACCGCCCCCGCGCGCGGGCGAACGCCGAGGAGGAGGGACAGCGCGGCGACCAGCTCGACCCAGGGGAGGGCCATCGCGATCAGGTTCTCGCTCCACACCGGCGCGATCCGGAAGTTGTGGACCTGGAGCGCGAACGCCGGGAGATCGCCGATCTTGCTGAGCGAGGCGGTCGCGAAGACGAGGCCGATCACGATCTGTCCCACCCGGATCGTGCGGCGATCCAGGAGCAGGCGGCGGAGGGAGTCCATCAGCGCTTCCCTCCCCCGGGCTCGGCCCCCTTCGCGATCGGGTAGCTCGCGGCCTCCCATTCGGGGAACCCGCCCTCGTCCACCAGGACCTTGCGGTGGCCTGCCTGCACCAGCGCCTCGCCCATCTGGATCGATACCTCGCACCCGTTCCCGCCGCAGTACACGATGATCGGCCGCCCCTGGCTGTCGACCTTCTCGAGCTTCTCGGGATCGGTGACCGACTCGTCGAACGGCAGGTTGATCGCGCCCGGCACGTGCCCGGTGGCGTAGTCCGCCGCCTCACGGGCGTCGACGAACAACGCGGCGCGAGCGTCGAAGAACCTCCTCACCGCGGCGAGCTGGATCTTCACCGGCCGGCCGACGTCCGGCACCTCGGGGAGGCCCGCACCGGCCTCCTGGGCGCCCGCCGAGACCGCCAGCGGGTCATCGCTCACCTGGCGCGTCGGGGCCCCCGCCCGCGGGGCGACCTGAGCGGGCGGCGCGCCGTTTGCGGCCGAATTCCGGACCTCGTCGAGCGTGGGGAGGTCCTTGACCTCCGCGATCCAAGGCAGTCCTCGTGGGGGACGACCGGACCGTCCCAGCGCGTTGTAGCCCAGCCCCAGCGCGATCCCCGTGGCCACGAGGACGGCGATCGCGCGCCCGAGCCTCTCAGCGTCCCGCGCCGCCGCCCCGCGTTCCGTCGTCTGCGACATCCCGCGTTCCCTCCGCGTCCCCGGGCGGATGATGACGATCGTACCAGAGGAGCGCGGCCTCGACGCGGTCGTTCCGCCGGCGCTCGGCCTCGATCTCCCGGTACCAGCCCGGGTAGTGATGACGGAGAAGCTTACCGGAGATCCTCCCGCTCAGCCACATTCGGCTCATCGGGAACACCTCCGGGTTCAGGTGGACGCAGTACATGTGCCAGATGACGATGGCAAGGAGGGCGAGCAACGCCTCGAAGCCGTGCACCAGCTTGATGATGTCGATCGCCGGCTTCGGGAACAGCGCGAAGGCCGCCTCGAAGAACCAGAGGCAGAGTCCCGTCAGGATCATCACGAAGTTCCCCCACACGATGGCGAGGTACTCGAACTTCTCGATCCAGTTGTACTTCCCGTACTCGGGCGGCTCGGCGAATCGGAGCCAGGGATTCCGGTCCAGGATCCCCCGCATCCGGCCGCGTCGGTAGAGCCAATCCATGAGTCCGAGCTGGTGCATCACCGACTCGACCAGCTGGCGGGCGTCGATCAGCTTCGGCATCATCTCGCGGAAGTAGCGGCCGCCTTCCTCGGTCAGCATGACGTAGGCGACGTGCGAGAGGCTGACCAGGATCAGGCCGCTCCCGGCGATCCGGTGCACGAGGGAGCGGACGCCGAAGCTGGCGGGACCGAGCCCGATCCAGTCCCAGACCCTTAAGCCCGGGTAGACCAGCGGGAATCCGGTCACGACGAGCGTCGTGAACGCGACGATGATCATCGCGTGCTGAAGCCGCTGCGCGAGGGTCATCCGGACGAAGATCTCGTCGTCGGCGATCAGCGGCGACGCGGTCCGGCTCGACGGGCTCATGATCGGCCCCTCGCGGAGAGGCGCGTCCTCGCCCTCCCCCAGAGGTCCACGAGGATCAGCACCACGAATCCTCCGATGACCGACCAGATCATCGACAGGTACAGCCGCTTGACCATCCACGCCCAGTAGTTGTCCTCGGGGAGGTCGCGAACGTGGATCTTCCCCGAGGCGAAGTTCAGGCCGGCCTGCGGATGGCACTTCCCGCACGTTCGCGTCAGGTTCGACGAGTGGATGCTCGACTTCGGGTCGGCGGACGGCCGGATGTCGTGGGCGCCGTGGCAGGACGCGCAGTTGGCCACGGTGGCGTCGCCGAACCGACTGGCGGCCCCGTGGTACGAGCCGGTGAAGGTCCGGAGCCGCTCCGCGGCGATCCCGTACCGGCTCGAGAGCCTCTGGTTCTCGTGACAGTGGGAGCAGGTCTTGGCCACGTGCGTCGCGTAGACCGGCGAAGCCGGGTCCTTCGGCCCCCGGATCGCGTGCTCGCTGTGGCACCCCGTGCAGGTCGGCACGTCCGCGTTCCCCTTCGCCAGCTCGACCCCGTGCACGCTCCCCTTGAACTGGTCGGAGATCTCCGAGTGGCACATGCCGCACGTCGTCGCCACGTTCCCGCGGGCGATGGGCGATTTCGAATCCCGGTGCGAGACGTTGTCGTGGGCCCCGTGGCACGTGGTGCAGGCCGGCGCCGCGCCGTTGCCGGAGAGGAGCTGCTGGTAGTGGATGCCCGACTTGAACGCCTCCGCGCTCTCGCGGACGGGCAGGCGGTGCTCCGCGGCGAGCTTCGGGTCGGCGTGACACCCGAGGCAGGTGCCCGGCTGGTTCAGCGGGGCGATCCTCGAGGCCTTTGCGCCGGCCTTGAGCACGTCGTGCCCCCCGTGGCAGGACCAGCAGCGGGGCGACGCGGCGTCGTTCTGCCGGTGCGCGGACCGCTCGACGGCGCTCCGCTCGGCGTCGTGACATCCGCCGCAGGCGGGCGGAGAGGTCTTTCCGTGGGGGAAGTCCCTCGCCCCGGCGAGGTCGGCGTGGCAGTCGGTGCACGAGAGCCCTTGGGCGCCGTGAACGGAAGCTCCGAGCGCCTTCGTGTCCACGTCCAGCTCGGGCTTCCCGAGGTTGCCCCCCGAGTGGCACTCGAGACACGCGGCGTCGCCGCCTCCCCTGGCCGCCCACGACGCCCCGCCCGCGAGCGCCACCGAGGCGGCCATCAGGAAGCCGGTCGCCGTCCCCTGCCCCATCCCCATGCTCGCCCCTCCGCTTGCCGCCGGGTCAGCGGTACCCGAACACCTCCGCCCAGACGATGAGGAGAACCAGCCCGAGCCCGATCAAGAGCGCGATCGCGCCGAAGATCTTGAACCCCCTCACCACGTACGGCGGGAGCGGATCGACGAGGTGCCGCTCGAGCTCGCCCCGACGCGCCAGCGCCGCGTACTCGCGCGGGCGGTCCTCCTTGAGCTCCTCCACGGTCGTGCGGCCGGTGAAGATCACGGCGTCCATCGGGAAGCGGTCCGGCCGGAAGTGCGTGTTGAAGAAGTGGATCGTGAAGATGAACCCCGTGGCCAGGAGCGCCTCGTCGGAGTGGATGATGGTGGCCACGTTGATGAACCAGCCGGGCAGGACGTACGTGAACAGCTCGGGGAGCCAAAGCGTGAGCCCGGTCGCGCCGATGATGGCCACCCCCCAGAACACCGCGAAGTAGTCGAATTTCTCCCAGTACGTCCAGCGCCCATAGGCGGGGCGCGGGCCGCGACCCACGAACCACCGGAACGTCGCGGCGAGATCTCTCAGGTCTCCCGCGTTGGGGACCATCGAGTCCTCGGCGAAGACGAACCGCGCCCAGCCCCTCCCCGACGCGCGCTTCTTCCGGAAGAGGTCCCAGAGGTGGATGCCGAAATAGGCGAAGGTGATCACCGCGCACACGCGGTGGATGAACCCCGCCGACTCGAACCCGCCCAGGCGGCCCGCGATCCACCGCGCCCAGGGGAGGTAAGAGAACTTCAGGCACATGCCGGTGATCGCCAGACCGAGGAAGCTGACGATGACCATGATGTGGAGCTGGCGGTAGAGCTTCGGGAAACGGCGGTACTCCTTCTCGTGGGGGGCGGCCTCGAGGGTCTTCCGGTGCTTCATGAGCTGCCACGAGCGCGGGAGCCACATCAGCGTGTGCGTCCCGAACACCGTGAGGGTTCCCACCAGGAGGGTCGTCATGAGCCAGAAGGACCAGTACAGCCAGGGGTATTTCTTCCGGTCGTGGTGCGTGGCGTGCGTGAGGTACCCCGCGAAGCGCCGGTGCGAGCCCGGGTGGCACTTCGCGCAGGTCTTCACGATGTTCTGCCGCGAGAGGTGGGAGGCCGCCTCCGTCGGGGGGAGGATGTCGTGCGAGCCGTGGCAGTCGTAGCACTTCGCCGTCGTGGTCCCGCCGAGCTTCGACGCTTTTCCGTGGTAGGTCTCGAAGTAGCTCTCGGTCACCTCCCGGTGGCACTTCCCGCACTGTCCGAGGATCGCGAGCTTGAACCCTTCGGTGTCGTGCCGGACGATCTGGTGGGAGCTGTGGCAGTCGTAGCAGGTGGGAAGGGGCTTGTCGCTCCTCGAGACGGCCGGTGAGTGGATGCTCTTCTCGAACGTCTCGTAGATCCCGGTGTGACACTTCCCGCAGGTCGCCGGCAGGTTCTTCGGGTTCACGCTGGAGGACGGATCGTCGTGCGGCAGGACGTGGTGCGCCGTGTGGCAATCCGTGCACTTCGCCGTGGTCACGAGGCCGCTGGCGAGAAGACCCCTGCCGTGGATCGACTCGACGTAGTTCTCCACGATGCGGCGCTCCGTCCCCGTGTATCGAACCGCCGCCTTGTTCCCCGTCCGGTGGCACTGGCCGCAAAGGGCCGGAACGTTCGTCGGGAACGTGTTCGACCGGAGGTCCTTCCGGGACCGGACGCCGTGAACGCCGTGGCAATCGCGGCAGAGCGGCGCGTTCGGGTCACCCCGGTCGGAGAGCTTGCCGTGGGTGCTGGTGGCGTACGTCTTCGAGACCTCCGCGTGGCAGATCGAGCAGTCCACCTTGGTGCGGATCGTGGAGCACGGCCGGACCTTGGCCGTGGGGTCGGCCCCCGTGTGACATTGGGCGCACCGCGTGTTCCGGTGGATCGAGTCGTGGACCTCATCCGGGTTCACGTACAGCGACACGGCCTTTCCGCCGCGGGTCGTGGCGAGCTTCGGGTCGGCGTGGCAGCGAAGGCACTGCGTGTCCGACATCCCCTCGTCGTAGAAGATCGTCCGGATGCGGTGGGGCTGATGGCAGTCCACGCACGCCGGGACCTCGCTCGGGGCCTTCTGCCACAGCTCCCCCCGGATAACCTTCTGGTGGACCTGCTCGATGAGCCCGTGGCACTGCTCGCAGGTCTTCGCGATGTTCTTCCGATTGATGCTCGATCGGGGATCCGTGTGGGGCAGCAGATTGTGGGAGGTGTGGCAGTCGATGCAGACGGCGACCACGGTGAGGCCGCGCTTCAGGAGCCCCTCGCCGTGGATGCTCTCCGAGTACTGCTCGAGGATCTTGTCCTGCGGGATGTCGTAGGTCCGGGTGACCGGGGTGCCCTCCTTGTGGCACGAGCCGCAGAGGAACGGGATCTTCGGCCGCGCGACCCTCGCCCGGGGATCCTTCACCGGGAGGATGTCGTGGGCGCCGTGACAGGTCGGGCATCGCGGCGCGAGCTTCGCGCCCTTCCTGACCAACTGCCCGTGCAGGCTTCCCGCGTAGGTCTTCGCGATCTCGCCGTGACAGCTCCCGCAGTCCACGGGAGCCACCTTGCCGTGCGGGAAGTCGGTGACTCCGGCCAGCGACTGGTGGCAGTCGGCGCAGCCGATCCCCGCCTTTCCGTGCACGGACCCCGCGAGCACCCCCGCGTCGATGTTGAGCCGCGGAGTGTCGAGCGCGCCGCCGCCGTGGCACTCGAGGCAAGGCTCGTCCGCCTTCGCGGCGGTGGCCGCGAGGGCCAGGACCATCAGGAACGACAGCGCGAAGAACCGCTTCATTTCCCTCTTCCGCCCCGTGCAGAAACCCGCACGCCCGGCCCCTCGAGGGACGGGTCGATTTTGCAAGGCACGCGCCACCCTTCGCCGCGGATCCGGGGCGCCGGAGCCCTCCGGATCGCGGGGAAACAGGGCACCCCAGGACCCCGGTCGAGTCCGCCCCAGCGCAGAGCACCGTCGGCCTGCGGGAATTGGCGCAGGCCGCGGCTCGATTCGTTGATGGAAACGGCGCGGCGGCGGACCGTTCGAGCGACCCGCCGCCGGGAAGTTGCGGGAGGAACCCGTCAGCGGACCAGCGCTTCCGCCCGGCTCTGGGTCGGGACGACGGGCTGGCCCGCCCTGCGGGCCATGACCGCGGTGATCGCGGCGATGTTGACGATCTCCGAGACCGACGAGTAGTGGTTGAGCACGTTCACCGGGCGGTTAAGCCCCATCAGGATCGGCCCGATGACCTCCGCCCCCGCGAGGTGCTGCACCAGCTTGTACGCCACGTTGCCGGAAGTGAGGCCCGGGAAGATGAGGACGTTGGCGTCGCCGACGATCTTCGAGTGCGGGAACGTCGTCTGACAGATCTCGGGCACCAGGGCCGTGTCCGCCGCCATCTCGCCGTCCAGGAGGAGGCCGGGCGCGAGCTGATGGGCGATGGCGGTCGCGCGCCGCATCTTGTCCGCGAACGGGTGCTTCACCGATCCGAAGTTGCTGAAGGAGAGCATCGCGACCCGAGGCTCGATGCCGAAGTCCTCCTTGGCGATCAGCGCGGCCATGATGGCGATCTCCGCCAGCTCCTCCGCGCTGGGATCGATGTTGACGGTGGCGTCGGCGAAGAACAGCACCTTGTCCTTGAGCACCATGCAGTACATTCCCGCCACGCGGCTCACGCCCTCCTTGAGCCGGATGATCTGGAGCGCGGGCCGGATGGTGTCGGGGTAGGAGCGGTTGAGCCCGCAGACCAGGCCGTCCGCGTCGCCCGTGTGGACCATCATCACGCCGAAGTAGTGCGGATCCCTCAGGAGACGATCCGCCTCGAACGGCGTCACGCCCGCGCGCTGGCGAAGCTCGTAGAGCCGCTTCGCGTACGCCCCGGCCTTCTTGGACTTGACGTGGTCCACGATCTCGACGCCGGTCAGGTCGAGCCCCAGCTGCTTGACGTGGGCCCTTATCTCGTCTTCGCTCCCGAGGAGGACGGGCTCGGCGATCTTGTCGTCCACCATCTGCTGGCACGCCCTCAGGACCTTCTCTTCCCCTCCCTCGGGGAACACGATGCGCTTGGACTTGCTGCGCATCGCCTTCTGGCGGACCACCCGCATGACCTCTCGGCCCCTCCCCAGGATCCGCCGCTCGAGGATCGCGACGTACTCGTCCCAGTCCGCGATGGGGAGCGTGGCGACGCCGGTGGCGACGGCGGCCTTCGCCACCGCCGGGGCCTCCCACGTGAGGACGCGCGGGTCGAACGGCTTGGGGATGATGTACTCGCGGCCGAACGAGAACCGCTCGCCGCCGTAGGCCTTGATCACGACGTCCGGGACGTCCTCCTTCGCCAGGGTCGCCAGGGCGTGGGCCGCGGCGATCTTCATCTCGTCGTTGATGGCGCTGGCCCGGACGTCCAGGGCGCCGCGGAAGATGAACGGGAAGCCCAGCACGTTGTTGACCTGGTTGGGATAGTCGGACCTCCCCGTCGCCATGATCAGGTCGGAGCGCGCGGCAATGGCGTCCGGGTAGGTGATCTCGGGATCGGGGTTCGCCATCGCGAAGATGATCGGGTTCTTCGCCATCGAGCGGACCATGTCCTGGGTCACCATGCCCTTCACCGAGACGCCCACGAAGGCATCCGCGTCCTTCATGGCGTCCGCCAGCGTCTTGCAGTGCGTCTTCCGCCGGTAGGCCTCCTTGTACGCGTTCATCTTCTCGCGCCCTTCGTGCAGAACCCCCTTGCTGTCCACCATCAGGATGTTTTGCGGATCGACGCCGAGGGCGACGTACATGTTGGCGCAGGCGATCCCGGCGGCGCCGGCGCCCGAGAACACCACGCGCACCTTGCCGATGTCCTTCCCGACGATCTCCAGGGCGTTCAGCAGGGCGGCGCCGCTGATGATCGCGGTCCCGTGCTGGTCGTCGTGGAACACCGGGATCTTCATCTCCTTCTTCAGCGTCTCCTCGATGTAGAAGCACTCGGGCGCCTTGATGTCCTCCAGGTTGATCCCGCCGAAGGTCGGCTCGAGGAGCTTCACGCACTTGATGATGTCGTCCGGGTCGTGGGTGTCGAGCTCGATGTCGAACACGTCCACGTCGGCGAAGCGCTTGAACAGGACCCCCTTCCCCTCCATGACCGGCTTGCCCGCCAGCGCCCCGATGTCGCCGAGGCCCAGCACCGCGGTGCCGTTGCTGACCACCGCCACCAGGTTCCCCTTCCCGGTGTACTTGAACGCGTCGCGGGGATCATCCCGGATCTTGAGGCAGGGGACCGCCACTCCCGGCGTGTACGCCATCGAGAGGTCGCGCTGCGTCAGGCAGGGCTTCGAGGGGACCACTTCGATCTTCCCCGGGCGCCCCATGCTGTGGTAGTCGAGAGCGTCGCTGTCGCGGATGATCATGGCTTCCGTCCTTTTCTTGTCCCAGGCCCACCGGCGATCCGCGGCGGCTCCGCGTCCGCCCGGCAGGCGCTTCCGTGTCCCAGGTTCACGTTGTGCGCGTCACGCGCCGGCGCGTTTCACGCGCGGCCCTTCGCGGCGGCCCGACGCCCCCGCCCCCGTCGCGCGCTCGCGGCGGGGCGCGCGGCCGGCGCCTTGCCGCGCGCCGTCGCCCGCCCGGCGGCGAGGTTCCGGCCGTAGATCCGCAGCACGTCGAGGGCCGTGATGATCCCGGCGACCTTTCGGCCGCTCCGGACGATGACGCGGTGGATGTGCTTGCGGGTCATCATTCTCGCCACGGCGTCCACGTCCGCGCTCTCCAGCACGGAGTGCACCACGGGGGTCATCACGTCCTCGACCCGCTGGACGTTGACGTC
Organism: Terriglobia bacterium; assembly: GCA_020073205.1. Taxonomy (NCBI): domain Bacteria; kingdom Pseudomonadati; phylum Acidobacteriota; class Terriglobia; species Terriglobia bacterium. The sequence goes on along the minus strand of JAIQFR010000041.1, from coordinate 6,553 downwards.
CTCCACCTGGAACCCCGCGGGGAGGTGGCGCCCCTCCACCTTGACGTTCTGATAGAAGTCCGACTCGAGGATGAGCTCGTCTCCGCGAGCGAGCTGGTAGTAGAGCAAGTCGGTTTGCGAGATCACTCCCGAGAGGTTGCCCTCGCGGTCCAGGACCGGAGCGCCGGTGATCCCCTTCTCGAGGAAGAGCCGGGCGAGATCCCGGAGATCCATGTCCTGCGGGACACAGATCACGTCCCTGATCATGATGTCGCGGGCGCTGGTGTTCACGACGGAGCCTCCCGGCCGCTCGCGCGGCGGGCCCCATCGTATCACCTTCAGCCGGTCAGCCGAGAGGGTCCCGCGATGGCGCGCCGGGTCGCCGCGGCGATCGTCTTCAGGGTGAACGGCTTCGCGACGACGCCCACCGCCCCCTCCTCCGCCGCCTCCAGCGCGGAGGGAGCATGGGTGGATGCGGTGACGAGGAGCACCTTCACCTCCGGATCGTGGCGGCGCGCGTAGCGGAGGACCTCGATCCCGCTCACGTCGGGGAGGCGGAGGTCTAGGAGCACGAGGTCGTACCGGAACTGGTCGATCAGCGCCATGGCCTCGACGCCGCAGGACGCGGTGTCCACCTGATACCCTTCCCGCGCCAACGCGATCCTCAGGCTCATGCGAATGAGAGATTCGTCATCGACCGCCAGGACTCTCAGGGATGGTTTCGAAGGCTCGGTCATGGATCGCCCTTTCGGCAGCGCTTCGTGCAAGACTCCGGCCACCTGAACGCCGCCGGGCAACCGTCGGTCCGTCAGCGTCTTAGCTCAGCGCACGACGGTACCTCCCGCTCGAGAGCGGCAGGTCCGTGCGGAGCGTGACCCCACCCGTGGGCGATATCCCGCAGGCGGGGACTCGGATCGCCCCGGCACGAGCTTCGCATAACGGCGGGATGACGCCGGTTCCTCGTGTGGCGATCACCGAGCGGGCGGCGTCGGGGTCGGAAGGGGGGTGTGGTATAAAGTCCCGGATCGTGCTGCGTCGACGCCTCGGGCGACGGCGTTCTCTTCGAGGTTCGAGGCCCGGGGAGCGCGCGGGCCACGAAGGCGGTTCAACCATAGGCGGCCGGTGCCGCGCAGGGCACCCGGCGGTGCGAAAAGGAGGCTCGATCGTGAGGAGACTGGCGCTTCTGGTAGCCGGGTTGTTCCTGGTCAGCATGTGCGTGATGGCCGCGGACATCCCGGCCGACAAGGCTACGATCAAGTTCGACACGAAGATGGGCACGGTGACCTTCCCCCACAAGGCCCACGTGGACAAAGGCGCGAAGTGCGAGGAGTGCCACCACACGTTGAAGGCCGGCGAAGCTCCGCAGGCGTGCACCGCTTGCCACGGGAAGGAACCCAAGGGCCAGGTGCCGAAGATGATGGACGCCGCTCACAAGCTCTGCAAGGGCTGCCACGAGAAGAGCGTGGCCGCGGGCAAGAAGGCGCCCGATTCCAAGAACTGCAAGAGCTGTCACGTCAAGGCCGCGTAGCGCCGCGGGGACAGGACTGTCCCCTGATCGGTACGTCCGGGGCGGCCCCTGCCGGGCCGCCCCTTTCATTTCGCCCGCTCAGCCCTTGATGACGCCCATGGGGACGACGCGGGCCACCTTCGTCGAGAGCCCGGCTCCGTGGACGACGTCGACGACGTCGGAGACGTCCTTGTAAGCCTCCGGCATCTCCTCCGCGATGGTCGCCATCCCGGCCGACCGGATCGAGATCCCCCGGGCGTTGAGCTCCTGAAGCAGCGAGCGGCCGCGAGCGGCGCGCTTCGCCGCCGTGCGGCTCATGACCCGGCCGGCCCCGTGGCAGGTGCTCCCGAACGTCTCGCGCATGGCGCCGGGAGCCCCCGCCAGCACGTACGAGTAGCGCCCCATGTCGCCGGGGATCAGGACCGGCTGGCCGACGGCGCGGTACCGCTCCGGCACGTCGGGGTGGCCGGCGGGGAACGCGCGCGTGGCCCCTTTCCGGTGGACCAGGACCCGTCGAGGCCGCCCCTGCACCTCGTGCGTCTCGAACTTGGCGACGTTGTGGCAGACGTCGTAGACCGTGTGCAGGCCGTGCTCCCGCGGCCCGACCCCGAACGTCTTCTCGAAAGCCTCGCGCACCCCGTGCGCCATCCGCTGGCGGTTCGCGAACGCGTAGTTCGCCGCGCACGCCATGGCGGCGAGATAGGCCCTCGCCTCCTCTGAACCGAGCGGCGCGCAGCACAGCTGCCGGTCGGGAAGCTCGAACCCGTATCTCGCCGCCCCCTTCACCATGGACTTCACCGCGTCGTCGCAGACCTGGTAGCCGAGTCCGCGCGAGCCCGAGTGGATCAGGACCGTCACGCCGTGATGCGCGAGACCGAACGCGGACGCCGCCGCCTCGTCGTACACCTCGTCCACGAAGCCGACCTCGATGAAGTGGTTCCCGCTCCCGACGGTCCCCACCTGCGCCCTTCCCCGCTCGATGGCGCGAGCCGAAACGGCATCGGGGTCCGCACCCTCGAGCACGCCGCCCGCCTCGATCGCCTCGAGGTCCGAAGACCAGCCGTACCCCCGGTCGACGGCCCACGCGGCGCCGCGCACCAGGAGGTCCCGCTCCTCCTTCTCGGTGAGCACCTCGTCGCGGCGGTGGGAGCCCACGCCCGTCGGCACGGCGGCGAACAGCGCCTCCACGAGACGGTCCATCCGGGATCGAACGGTACCGAGGTCGAGGCTGGAGCGCAGGAGCCTCACCCCGCAGTTGATGTCGTACCCCACTCCCCCCGGCGAGACGATCCCTTCCTCGGCGTCGAACGCCGCCACGCCGCCGATGGCGAACCCGTACCCCCAGTGCGCGTCGGGCATGGCCAGCGAGGCGCCGACGATGCCGGGGAGGCACGCGACGTTGGCCACTTGCTCGAGCGCGGGATCCCCCACGAGATCCCGCATCAGACGGTCGCTGGCGAACACGATGCCGTCGGTGCGCATCCCGCCTTTCCGAGGGAGGAGCCATCGGTATGCGTCGATGCGCTCTGCGGTGGGAATCGGCGTCATGAAGGATGGCCTCCCCGCGTCCGTCAGCCTACCACGCTCTCGGGCCGCTCGGGCACGCTTCTTGCTCGACGCTTCGGGGGTGCGAAGGACCCTGCGAAACCACGCAGCGCTCTGTTAGGATCAGCGGCTCATGAGACTGCGAAGAACTTCGCTCCGGCGCCTCCTCGTCGCTCCGCTCGCGGCCGGCGCGCTCCTCCTCGCGTCTCGCGCCGCCGCGGCCGAGGAAGGGTGCATCTCCGCCCAGTGCCACGAGAAGCTGATCAAGCGCAAGGTCGTCCATCCCGTGACGGAATCCTGCGGCAACTGCCACGAGTCCGTCGCGACGCCGCATCCCCAGAGGGGCGCGAAGACCTTCAAGCTCACGGCGGCGCCTCCCGCGCTCTGCGACGGCTGTCATGACGCGTTCGGGAAGAAGAGCCACGTCCATGAGCCGGTGAAGGACGGGTCCTGCACGACCTGCCACGATCCCCATGCCGCGGACGAGCCGAAGCTCCTGGCGCAGCCGCTCAAGGAGCTGTGCGCGACCTGTCATTCGGACAAGGTCGATTTCAAGTTCGTCCACGGTCCCGTCGCCGCCGGGGATTGCACGGCCTGCCATACTCCCCACGAATCGGACACGAAGGCGCTGCTGAAGAAGGAGGAGAAGGAGACCTGCCTGACGTGCCACGCGACCGTCGTCGCGAAGAGCATGACGCTGCTCCACGGCCCGATCAACGACGGCAAGTGCACTCCCTGCCACGACCCCCACGGCGGCCCGTATCCGAGGCTCCTGGTCAAGGAGTTTCCCGCCGATCCGTACGTCCCGTACACCGCCTCGGAATTCGGGCTCTGCTTCGGCTGCCACAAGCGCGAGTTGGTCCAGGACCCCGACACGTCGTTCGCGACGAATTTCAGGGACGGCGAGAGGAACCTCCACTACCTGCACGTGAACAACCCGCGGAGGGGACGCAGCTGCAAGCTGTGTCACGCCGTCCACGGAGGCGCGCTTCCCAAGCTGGTCGCCGAGACGGTGCCGTTCGGGAAGTGGAATCTCCCTCTGAGGTTCGTCAAGACCGCGACCGGCGGATCGTGCGCGCCGGGATGCCACCGGCCGCAATCCTACGATCGGGAGAGCCCCGGCAAGAAGCCCGAGGCTACGACGCACGTCGCGGGGAGATGAACGGGCGGCGACTCCCGGCCCGCGCCGGCCGAGCCTCAGGGATAGGACGTCGAAGCGTCGTCATGAACCTTGCCGTGACAGACGAGATCGCAGCCGCCCGAGAGCGCCCCGGTATCGTTGAACACGGGGTACGCCTTCGTGTTCTTCAGCACGATCCTCGTGTCGAAGTTGATGAGGTGCGTGTGGGACCCCGTTCCTGATCCCTCCGCCCCGCTCACGCCGTGCGGATCGTGACACGCCGAGCACGGGATGCCCGCCGCCAGGTGGCCGCTGTGGCCTCCCCCCGACCCCGTCCGGCGGCCGGCCCGCTTCCTGAAGCTCGCGTCGCCCAGGATGCTCGCCCTCTCGTGGCACCGGTAGCACAGGGCGTAGCTCTCGTAGCCCTCCTTCGTGTTGTCGGTGGTCTCGTAGCGCTCGCGGAGGATCGGCCGGAACGACGAGCCGTGCGGGCCGTTCGAGCCTCCCTCGTCGTCGGCGTGGCAGGTGCTGCAGTAGATGACCTCCGTCGCGCTCATCGTCGGCGTGATCGACGACGGGATGCTGGGGACGTCCAAGTTCCTCCCCATGCCCACGACCGGGTGATACGAGGGGTTCGAGAGATCGAAGGCCAGCCGGGTGTTCGTGCCGCCGACGACCCTCGGAACGTACTCGAGGTCCGCGCTGGACTCCGAGTGGCACTTGAAGCAGATCTCGTACTCGTAGGTCGCCGCACGGACCGCGGCGCCGTTTCGGTCGATGCCGCTCACGCCCTGTAGGAGGCCCGAGGCGTAGGGCGCTTGACCTTTCGCGCCGGTGACCGAATGGGGATTGTGGCAATCCGCGCACGCAACGCCCCGGACGCCGGTCCGCGCCGCTCCCCCGGGAATGCGCGCGGCCGCCGTGAAGACGCCCTCCGGCATGTGGTGCGCGGAGGGCTTCCGCACCTGGCGGGCGATGTCGGCCATCCCTCCGGGCGGACGGAGCGCGGCGCCGGCGATCCCCGACGCGGCGTGAGGTGGCGGCGGCTCGGACGAGTGGCACCCCGCGCTCGTGCACGAGAACGGCTCCGGCGGCGCGGAGGTGAAATTCAGGAGGTCCTCCGCGGTCGGGGCGAAGTGCGGCGTGTGGCACGTCTCGCACCCCCACTCGCCGAGCTGGGTGTAGGTCGGCCACGTCTTGGGGGGCCGGGGGAGGATCCCCGCGACCGACGCCGTCGAGGTGGCGTGAGCCGATCCATTCCACCCGGTCATCTGATGGCAGGTCGTGCAGAGCGAGGAGTAGCGGTTGTCCTTGACGAGAAAATCGCCGTACGCGTCGCTGTGCGGGTCGTGGCAGGTGACGCAGTGGACCTCGTCGGACCCGCCGTACGTGAGATCGGGCGGCGGCGTGGCCGACAGCTCCGCGTTGGGCAGGGCGGTGTGGTACGGAAACGACACCGGGTGGTGTCCCGAGAGGTCGAGCCCGAAGTTGGAGAGGCTGCCGGGGGAAAGCCGGTCGCCTCCCGCCATGACGATGCCTCCCGCCGGATTCACCACCGCTCCCATGGCGATGGTCCCGTCGTGGCAGCTCAGGCAGAGCTTCGACGGGCCCGAGGGCTGCGGAAGCGGGCCGGCCCTCAGGCTGGGGCTGACGTACACGGTGTAGACCTGCGGCTCGATCTCCTTGTTCCACAGCGGCGAGAGCGGCATCGCGTTGTGCGGCGTATGGCAGAAGATGCAGATCCGGTTCTCGGTCAGCGCCCTTACCTGACCGGTTCCCGAAACCGAGAGGTTGTGCTTCGTGCTGACGATGTCCGTCGGGACCGCCAGAGCACACGTGAACGCCGAGCCGAGTGCGAGGAGTCCCGCGCCAAGCGCCCCCCTGCGGCGGGGGCCGGAGTCAGGACCGGCCTTTGCCATAGCCCGTCGCGACGTGAAACACCTGAATTCGTCGATTGTAGGTATCGCACACATACAGTTCGTCGCTCTCGCTGAGAAAGGCCCCGCTGGGGAGCCAGAACTCGCCGAAATCCACCCCCCTCCTGCCCAACGTCAGGAGGAAGTCGCCCTGCCGGTCGAAGAGCTGGACGTTGTCGAAGAGCCCGTCCACCACGTAGACGACGCCGTCCCGGTCCACCGCGATGCCCTTGGGCATCGCCAGGTCACCGGATCCGTCGCCGTGCCGGCCGAAGGCGCTCTGGAACTTCCCGTCCTCGTCGAAAATCTCCACCCTGAAGTTGAGCGAGTCCGTGACGTAGAGCTCCCCGGCGGCGGACCGGAAGATGTGGGTGGGAAAGTTGAAGCGACCGGGGGCGTCGCCGCGCTCCCCGAACGAGAACGCGAACTCGCCGCCGGTGGAGAACGCGTGGATCCGGTTCGCGAGGGTGTCCACCACGTAGAGCA
>JAIQFR010000040.1 GCA_020073205.1 Terriglobia bacterium | reverse complement strand
CATGCTGAGCAAAGCGGTCGTCACGGCCTCCAGGTCTCCGGTCTCGAAGTGATACTGAGGCATTCGCGCCGAAGGATTGACCGATGTGGGTTCGCCGACTTTGGCCTGTATATATGCCACCAGGGTGCGGGGGATCGAAGACGTGCCGAACTCGAGCTGCGAAACAGTCTTGCGTCCCACGTTGGTGAGCGCCGATGACGCTCTCGGGCGCCCCTTCCCCCCGCAGCGCGGCCTTTTCGGTCTCGAACGGCCCAGAGCTGATCGTCTGGGGAGGCCGGCAGAACCTCTACTACCCCGCCGACGGTGGCCGGTACGACCCGGCCACCGATACCTGGCAGCCGGTGCAGGCGGACGGAGCGCCTTCCGGCCGGGACAACGGCACGGCGATCTGGACGGGAAACCTCATGGTGGTCTGGGGTGGGTTTTCCGCCCAGGGCCTGCTCGACACGGGCGGGCGCTATGACCCCGCCAGCAACGCTTGGACGGCGACGTCCCGCATCGGGGCCCCTTTTGCCCGCTCGAACCATTCCGCCGTTTGGACCGGCACGGCGATGCTCGTGTTCGGCGGCGGCATCGCCCATCCCGTGTCCTCCGGGGGACGCTACTTCGTTCTCGACGACCCGGACGGCGACTGCGCCCAAAGCGCGTCGGACAACTGCCCGAACGTGTCCAACCCGGGACAGGAGGACGCCGATCTCGATGGCGTCGGCGATGCGTGCGACTGCGCGCCGACGGATGCGACGGCCTGGGCCGCGCCGTCCGAGGTGGACGGGCTGAGTTTCGTCGACAAGTCCACCGTCGGCTGGAACCCGCTCTCGGCTCAGGCGGGTCCGGGCACGGTCTACGACGTCCTGCGGGGCGACCTCGCGCAGCTCCCCGTCGGCGGTCGTGCGGCCGAGAGCTGCATGGTTTCGGGCGTCGCTGGCGGAACGGCCACCGACGCGAGCGAACCCGATTCGAATTCGGGGTACTACTACCTCGTCCGCGGCGGCAACGGTTGCGGAAAGGGGACCTACGGGTCCGTGAGCGGCGGGGCCGAGCGCCACGCCGCGGCCTGCCCCTGAGGAATCCGCCCGGATGACGCGGCTGTCCCGTCGGCACGGAGCACGGAGGACACTCGATCATGATCATCGGTGCGCATTCGATCATCTACAGCAAGAAGCCTGACGCCGACCGGGCCTTTCTGCGCGACGCGCTCGGGCTGCCCCATGTGGACGTCGGGGAGGGCTGGCTGGTCTTCGGATTGCCTCCCGCGGAGGTGGCCGTCCATCCGTCCGACCGGAACGACGTGCACGAGTTCTTTCTCATGTGCGACGACGTGCGGGCCCTGACCGTCGCGATGCGAAAGCGCGGTATCCGGTGCGGCGCAGTGCGGAATCAGGGCTGGGGTTTGCTCACGCAGCTGACCCTGCCGGGGGGCGGGAAACTCGGCATCTATCAACCCCGGCACGCACGGCCGAAGGCGATGAGCGCCAGGAAGAGCCCGCGCGGGGTGGCCGTGCGCGGGGCCAAGAAGGTGGCACGAACGCCGGACGAGTAGAAGGCCGGGGCCAGGGGTGAGGCGATCAACGCGGCTCGGTGCCGCCCCGCGAGAGGTGCAGCCGGTAGAGGCGCGCGTACTCTCCGTTCTGCGCCAGCAGCTCCTCGTGCGACCCGCGCTCGACGACTCGGCCGCGGCGCAGCACGAGGATCTGGCCGGCGTCGCGGATCGTGCTCAGGCGGTGGGCGATCACGACGCTGGTGCGGCCGGCGGTGAGGTTCCCGAGGGCGCGCTGGATCAGGAGCTCGGTCTCGGTGTCGATGTTGGCGGTCGCCTCGTCGAGCACGAGAACCGGCGGGTCGGCGGCGAGCGCGCGAGCGAAGCTGATCAGCTGCCGCTCGCCGCTCGAGAGGGTGCGACCGCCTTCCTCCAGCGGGGTGTCGAGGCCCTCCGGGAGCCGGGCGAGCAGCTGGTCCATCGCCGCCGCGCTCGCGCACCGCCGGACGCGGTCGTCGGGCAGGTCGAGGCCGAGGGTGACGTTCTCGCGCACGGTCCCGGCGAAGACGACGACCTCCTGCGGCACGATGGCGATCCCGGAGCGGAGGTTCCGCAGCCGGTAGTCGCGGACGTCCCGCCCGTCGACGAGGACGCCGCCGCTCGTCGGGTCGTAGAAGCGGGAGATCAGCCGGGCGATGGTCGTCTTGCCGGCGCCGGTGTCGCCGACGAGGGCGAGCATCTGCCCCTTGGGCGCCGCGAACGAGAGGCCGGCGAGGGCGTCCTCGTTCTTGCCGGGATAGCGGAAGGTCACGTCGCGGAACTCGATGCGACCGTCGCGAACGCGGAGCGACGGATCGGCGCCGGTCAGGTCGGTGATGCCCGCCCTCGCGTCGAGCACGTCGACGATCCGCTCGCCCGAGGTCAGCGCGGCCTGGATCACGCTGAACTTCTCCGTCAGGTTGCGCACGGGCACCCAGAGGCGCGTCGTGTACTGCAGGAACGTCAGGAGCACGCCAACCGTGAGGGTGCCCAGGGCGACGCGGGTGGCGCCCGAGGTGAGCACGAGCGCGGTCGCGCCCGCGGCGGTCAGCAGCATCGCGGGGCGCAGGAAGCCCCACGCCTGGACGGCGCGAGTGATCGAGGCCTGGTGGGCGAGCGTCAGCCCGCGGAACTCGGCGCGCCGCCGGTCCTCGGTGCGGTAGAGGTGGTTCTCGCGCATGCCGGCGAGGTTCTCGGCGAGCCAGGCGTTCATGCGCGACTGGACCGCGGCGTTGGTGCGCAGCGCGTCGCGGCCGAAGACGCGGTAGAGGTAACCGACGCCGGCGAGCAGCGGAAAGGTGGCGATCAGCATCAGCGCCAGCCGGGGGTCGAGCGCGATCATCACCCCCGCGAGGACGATCACGAAGAAGAGGTCGCGCAGCCCCTGGGCGAAGACGTCCGAGAACAGCTCGGCGAGCGCCTGGACATCGAACGTCGTCCGGTTGACCAGGCGTCCGACGGGGTTCTCCTGGAAGAACCGGGCGTCCATGCTCACCACGTGCCCGAACACGTCCACCCTGAGGTCGTGGACGACGGTCTGGCCGAGCGTCTGGACCAGATACGACGTCGTCACGGCGATCGCCCAGCGCGCGAGCCAGACTCCGAACAGCACCGCGCCGTAGCCGGCGACGAGGGCGAGGGTGCTCGGAAGGGCCACGGCGCCGGCGGCCGTACCCTTCAAGACCCCGACGTGAGCGGCGAGCCAACGGCCCACGGGTCCCGCGACGGCGTCGAGCAGGTGGGCGGGGCGGGGGACGCCGACGATCCGGTCCACGGCGAGGCCGACCGTGTACCCGGGCAGGGTCATCGTGATCGCCTCGATCACCGCGAGGGTCACGGCGATGGCGGCGAGGCCGGGGTGCGGCGCGAGGTAGCGGGCGAGGCGCCTCAGGAGCGCCGCGTCCCACAGGCGCGACTGGACCCGCTCCTCCTCGAGCATGCGTGCGAGGACGGCGTCTCGCGACGCGTCGAGCGCCTTCCGCTCGATGCGGCCTGGGGGCGAAACCCGCCGCGCGGCGTTCACGCGGAACCTCCACCGTCGGCGTCCGCGTCCCGCTCCTCGCGCATCTGCTCGCGGGCGATCGAGGCGTAGTAGCCGTCCCGCGCCATCAGCTCGCCGTGGGTGCCGCGCGCGGCGATCCGGCCGCCGTCGAGGACGATGATCTCGTCGGCCGGGGCCACCGCTCGCACGCGGTGCGAGACGACGATCGCGCTCCGACCCCTGAACACCTCGCCGAGGTTGCCGAGGATCGCTTCCTCGGTTCGTGCGTCCACGGCGGACAGGCAGTCGTCGAGGACGAGGATCCGCGGGTCCGCCGCGATCGCGCGAGCGATCGCGAGCCGCTGCCGCTGCCCGCCCGACAAGCTGTACCCGCGCTCGCCCAGCAGCGTCTCGAACGCCTCGGGCAACGCGGCGATCTCCTCGTCGATCGCCGACAGGCGGGCGAGGCGCCAGAGGTCGGGCCGCTCGCCCGCGCTCGCGAGCGAGACGTTGCCCTCGACCGTGTCCCCGAAGAGGAAGGTGTCCTGCGGCGCGACCACGACGGCGCGGCGCAGGCTGTCCAGCGTGAGATCCCGGACGTCGACGCCGTCGAGCAGCACGGCGCCGGGCGGCGGGTCGTAGAGCCGCGCGAGGAGGCTGACGAGCGTGCTCTTGCCGCTCCCGACCGGGCCGACGATCCCGAGAGTCCGGCCCGGGGCGAGCGTGAGGTCGATCCCGTCGAGCGCCGGCTTTGCCCCCGCGGCGAACGAGAAGGTCAGTCCGCGCACGACGAGCTCGCCGGGTCCCTTCGCCTCCGTCGCGCCGGGGGCGTCGCGGATCTCGGCCGGCTCGGCGAACAGCGCCTCGAGCCGCTGCGTCGAGGCGCGACCGCGCTGGAACAGCGACCAGGCCCAGCCGAAGCCGATCATCGGGCCCGAGAGGTTGCCGACGAGGAAGAGGAAGGCGACGAACGTCCCGACGGTCATGCGGCCCCGGGCGATCTCAGCCCCGCCGAAGACGAGCACGAGGACCGTCGAGAGGCCGAGGAGGAGGTCGAGCGAAGGGTCGAAGAGCGACTGCACGCGGGCCAGAGAGAGGTTGAAGCCGAAGTGGCGGCGCGAGTGCTCGGCGAACCGCGCCTTCACGTGCTGCTCGCGGGCGTACCCCTGCACGATGCGGATGCCGGCGTACGACTCGCGGGCCCGCTCGGTCAGCTTCGCGAGGTCGGCCTGCACCGCGCCGAAGCGCTCGAACTCGGCGTGAGAGATCTTGTTGGTGAACAGCGCGATCAGCGGCAGGGGGACGAGGGCGGCAAGCGTCAGCGGCACCGAGAGCCCGAACATCACCCCGAGGACGAAGACCATCAGCATCGCGGTGTCGACCAGCAGCAGCGTCCCCGGTCCGTAGAACATGCGGATCGCCGCGACGTCCGCGGTCGCCAGCGACATCAGGTCGCCGGTCTTGGCGCGATCGTAGAACGGACGCGCGAGCCGCAGCAGGTGGTCGACCAGCCGGTTGCGCAGGGTCTGGCCGACGCGGTGCGACGCCACCGCCACCTCGACGAGCATCGGGTAGCGGCAGACGTTGGCGATGATCTGCAGGGCGAGGTAGCCGGCGATCGCGCCCGCGAGGGTGACGTGGGAGGGGTCGAGCCGCAGGAGGCGCAGGAGCGGCGGGGCGCCCGGCCTCGCGCCGCCCGATCGCACCGCACCCGGTCCCGGGGCGCCCCAGGCCGACGCGACGATGTCCACCGCGAGGGCGATGAAGAGCGGCCCGGCAACGTCGGCGAGGTTGACGACGAGGAGCGAGAGCAGTCCGCGGGCGTAGTGCTTCCGCTCCGGGCGCAGAAGCGACAGCATTCGCCGGACGTCCGTGGGGATAGCGCTCAAGGTCGACCGTCGCTCGCTGACTTGCTGGCGAGCGAGGGATTATAGCCCTGCCCGGGCCGCGGTGGCGCGTCGGACGGCGGGTGAGACGCCGCTGGTGGTGGAGCCTGGACTTCGGCCCTCGCTCCCCCTATGCTCCCCTGTCGGAGACGGGAGGACCCTCCTCGGATGCCGGAAGCTTACGCCCAGCTCGCCCTCCATCGGCGGATGCTGCGGGATGAAGTCCGCAACGAGGCCTTCAGGAGGGCGATCGCGCAGGTGGTCGGGCCCGGCCAGGTCGTCCTCGACATGGGCGCGGGCACCGGAATCCTCAGCATCTTCGCGGCGAACGCGGGCGCGCGGACGGTCTACGCCGTCGAGCGCACGGACATCGTGATCGTCGCTCGGGAGATGGTCGCGCGAAACGGGTTCGCGGATCGCATCGAGGTGATCCAGGCCGACATCGAGGAGGTCCACCTTCCGGAGCAGGTGGAGGTCATCGTCTCCGAATGGATGGGCGGGCTCGGCGTCGATGAGAACATGCTCGCTCCGCTCGTCATGGCTCGCGATCGCTGGCTCGCGCCGGGCGGCAGGATCGTCCCCGAGCGCGTCACCGCATGGCTCGCGCCGGCGTGGATGCGCGATCTCGACGAAGGCCTCGCGCACTGGCGCGCACGTCCGCACGGCGTCGATACGACCGTGATCGCGGACATCAGCGCGAATGAACTGCTGATGACGCAGGCCCGCATCGCCACCGACGACCTGCTCGCGCCGCCGCAGATGTTGTGGACCCACGACGCCCGTACCTGCTCGCTGGCCGAGGCCGATCGGTCGTTCGTGGGCACCCCGGTGTTCACGGCGGCTCGCGCGGGCAGGTTCTCGGCACTCGCGGCGTGGTTCACCGCGGACCTGTGCGACGGCTGCGTTCTGACGAACGCCGTCGGCGCGCCCGATACCCACTGGGGGAGGATCTTCTTCCCCCTCGAGGAGACGATCGAGGTCGCCGAGGGCGCTCGGATCGGGGTCGAGCTGCACTGCGATCCGTCCTCTCCGGGTTGCTGCGAGTTCGACTGGTCGGTGACGATCGGCGATGGCGCGACCGAACGGCACGACACGCGCCCTCACGCGCGGGTGCGCTAGCGGCCCGTCGGGCGTCGCTGCCGGAGATCCCGGAACGTACAGGGTCAGCAGCAAGGGAACGCGAGCGTCCGTCGGTTGCTTCGCGTCATCGCATCGAGCGACGCCGGCCGAAGCCCGCCCTTGGCTCTCCGCCAGCCCCCGGTGCCGGCCCGATCTCCGCATCCATGGCGACGGCACGGCCGGCCGGCGTGAGCTCGTAGAGGCGCACGCCAGCGATGTCGCGTACGGGGCGCGCCCCCTCTCGATCGGCGTATTCGGCGACGAGATTCAGGAGCTCCGCGGCGACGAGGCCATCGATGGGACCGGCGGGGCCGCGGACGCGCTCGCGCCCGGCGCCGACGGTCACCTCGCCGTCCATCGTGACCACGGCGGTGATGTAGCCCCGCGATCGGAGGGCCGCCACCAGGAGCTGGCGCTGCCGTTCGGTGAGGTGGGTCATTCCCTTGCCCCGGCGGTCGTGACGAAGCCCCCATGCGGACGTGAACGCTGACGACCTTGTACACCTGAACCGCCCCGGAAGGCAAGGGAGATCTCGTGACCTCGGTGATCCGTTCCGGCGCGACGGGAATCGGAGGGGCTCTCGGTCATGCCATTCCGTCGTTGTTGCCGAGCCCCTCGACGTCGGTGATACTCGGAGGCGTGTGCGCCCGCTTCACTCTCATGCTGCCATGGGCCGAGGTGGTCCGGCTCCTGGGCGGCCGCGCCGGCGTCCACGGCAAGCCGAGCTGGAACGTCGCACCGACCCATCAGGTCGCGATCATAGAGGGCGGGGGCTCCGACCGGCACCTCGTGAGCGCGCGGTGGGGACTTCGGGTGCCGTGGACGACGAAGCCGATGATCAACGCGCGCTCGGAGACGGCCGCCCAAAAACCCACGTTCCGAAAGGCCCTCGAGGAGAGGCGGTGCTTGATCCCGACCACAGGCTTCTACGAATGGCGATCCGAGGGCGGTCGGAAGAGACCCTATCTGTTCCGGCGGCAGGACGGAGCGCCCTTCGCCTTCGCCGGGATCGTCGACTTCGACAAGACGGAGGGAGAGGTCGCCGCCGCTTGCGCGATCCTCACGACGTCGGCATCGGCGTTCATGCGGCAGTTCCACGAGCGGATGCCGGTCATCCTCGATGAGTCGGCGTGGGACTTCTGGCTCGATCGATCCTTGACGGACGCGGCGGCGGTCACGCACCTGCTTCGGCCCGCTCCGGACGACGTCCTGGTCGCCATTCCCGTCTCGCCGCGGGTCAACAATCCTCGGAACGACGATCCGAGCTGCGTCGAGCCGGAGGGGGAAGGAATTCGGCCGAATGTCCGCTGATCGATGTCCGATGGGTCGCCTTGGCCGATCGAGGAGGTTGGGGGCCGCATGCGTCGGCCGCTGATCATCGCGGTCACCCAGCCGCCGTGCATCCCTTACGACGTCGCGGCGAACGCGGTGACGCACGCGGGGGCCGTTCGCTCCGCGGAGGCCCGGGTGGTGGTCTTTCCCGAGCTCTCCCTGACCGGGTACGAGCTGGATGCCCCGGCGATCACGGTCGGGGACCCGCGGCTGACGCCGATCGTCGAGGCGTGCGCCGAGACGGGGTCGTTGGCGCTGGTGGGTGCTCCCGTGCACGGCGAGGCGGGCCGGTCGCACATCGCGATGGTGGCCGTCGAAGGATCCGGGGCCGCCGTGGCCTACCGCAAGATGTGGCTGTCCACGACCGAGGCCGACCGGTTCTCCGCGGGGAGCAAGCCCGCCGCGCTCGACGTCGACGGCTGGCGGCTCGGCCTTGCCATCTGCAAGGACACCGGAAGCCCGCAGCACGCGTCCGACACCGCCGCCTTAGGGATCGACGCCTACGTTGCCGCCACCTTGAAGTCCGCCGAAGAGGCGGCCGTCCAGGACGAGCGCGCCCGTCGCGTGGCCGCGAGCCTCCACGTCTGGGTCGCGGTGGCCAGCTTCGCCGGGTCGACCGGCGGCGGTTTCGCGCGGGCCGCCGGCCGTTCGAGCATCTGGAGTCCCGAGGGGGTCGTGGTCGCCCGGGCGGGGCCCGAGACCGGCGCCATCGCCCGCGCGACGCTCGTGTGATCACGAGAACCGACGACCGAGCCACGGGGGCACGCGGGCGTCACGACCCAACGGATAATCCCCATCCCATTCAATGCCAAGCCGGCTCCCGTCGAGAGCTTTTCCTTGACACGAGCTTTCCCGACGCGTACGTATGAAGCGTCGATACACGCGGGGAATTTCTGCGCGATGAGTTGCCCCTGTCCGTGGCCCGTTGCCGATGCCGTGCAGTGGGGCGCTTCTCGTGCTCACGCCCGTTTCCCGGTGGGGTCTCAGCGGATCGGAGGACTCGATGGGCGTCAAAGTGGCCGGCTCGGCCTCGAACAGCACAATGAGCGCAAACGACCCCGCATTCTGTGACACGTGTCTAGCGACCTCGGACGGGGACGGGGAGAGGTGGTTCGACGCCGTCCTTCGCGCCATCGGCGACGCGGTGCTCACGTTCGACGGCGAGGGGCGCGTAACGTACCTGAACGCCGCGGCCGCGGCGATCACGGGCTGGCCCGTGGAGCAAGCGCGGGGCAGGCACGTGACCGAGGTCCTGCGGGTCGAGGACCCGGTGCGGGGCACGATCCTGTCCGATCCCGTCTCGTGGGTCGCCGAATTCGAGGGGGCGGAGCTGCGGGTGGAATCGCGCCGCGGCGGCTCCGTCGAGGTCCAGGGCCTGTGCAGGCGGATCGGAGAGGAGAGCGGCGCGTCGGTCCGCCACGTTTGCGTCTTTCGGGACGTTTCGGCCCGCATTGCCGCGGAGAGTCGGGCGGCTACCGCACTTCGAGATCTCGGGAGCGCAAACGCCAGGCTCGAGAGCAAGCGGTCGCTCCTGCAGACCATGTTCCAATCCGTGCCCTGCGGGATCCTGGCCGTCGACAGGGAGAGCCGGATCCACGCGCTGAACCCGTACGTAGAGACCCTCTTCGGCGTGACGTCGGCGGAGGCGCTGGGGAAATTGATCGGGGACGCCCTCGGCTGCGCCCGCCTGCCGAACGCGCCGTGCGCGGATTGCCCGGTGGGACAGGCCGATCGTTGCGGGCTCCGGTGTCTCGTAGCCGAAGCCTTTCGGCGCGGGACCGCCGTGCGCGCGGACAGGAAGTTCGAGGTGTTTTCGGAGGGTCGACGCCGGACGCTCCGGTTGTCCGTCGGCGCATCCCTGGGGCGGCTCGGTGTCGAAGAACTCTGTTTCCTCCTGATCGATGACCGCACGGAGGTTCATTCACTGAGGCGCGCCCTCCGAACCGAGGTCTCCTTTTCGGGAATCGTCGGTCGCGACGCGAAGATGCAGGAGCTCTTCGAGACGATTCGCGAGGCGGCCGATTCCACCGCTCCCGTCATCGTGCAGGGGGAGAGCGGGACGGGAAAGGAGCTCGTCGCGACCGCCATCCACGCGCAAGGGGCTCGCGCCGCCGGACGCTTCGTGGCGGTGAACTGCGGGGCCCTGCCGGACACGCTGCTCGAGAGCGAGCTGTTCGGCTACGTGAAGGGCGCCTTCACCGGGGCGGTCCGGGACCGGAAGGGCCGCTTCGAGCTGGCCGACGGCGGGACGCTCTTCCTCGACGAGGTGGGGGAGCTGAGTCCGGCGACGCAGGTGAAGCTGCTCCGGGTGGTTCAGAGCGGCACCTTCGAGCGGCTCGGGAGCGAGCGGACGATCTCCGTCGACGTTCGGATCATCAGCGCGACCAACCGGGACCTCCAGCGGGAGGTGGTCGAGGGGCGGTTCAGGAGGGACCTCTTCTACCGCATCTGCGTGGTGCCCATCACGGTGCCGCCGCTCCGGGAGAGGAGCGGGGACATCCCCCTCCTGGTGGATCACGTCCTTGCGCGCATGGCAGGGGCACGCGGCCGCGATGTGCTCGAGATCTCTCCCGAGGCGATGTCGCTCCTGAGCGAGCACAGCTGGCCGGGCAACGTGAGGGAGCTCGAGAACGTGCTGCAGTTCGCGTTCGTGAAGTCGCGAGGGGAGCGCGTGGGGCCCGAGCACCTGCCCGCGGCGCTCGCGAAAGCGCGCGCCTCGATCCGCCTCCAGCCGTCGAAGGCGAAGCGCCTCACGGAGGAGTCGGTCATGGAAGCCCTCAGCGAGACGCACGGCAACCGGCTCCAGGCCGCCAAGCGTCTCGGGGTATCGAGGGCCACGCTCTACCGCTTCCTCGACGACCTGGCGGACGCCCGCGCTCGCGGCTCGACGCCGCCGAGCTGAGCCGCCGCGTCTCGTGCCGCCGTCCGCCGCGCGCGGACCGCCTTTAACGAGGATGCGAATCCAGGGAACGAAGGTTCCGGAATTCGCCCGACCTTTGCTCCAATTTCCGCTTGACAATGAGATTCGTCTCGGAATTAAGTCGGGTCATCACGATAGAATGGATCTCCCGGGGCTACCCGAGGGCGAGAGTCCTGTACGGGCCCCGGAGAGGGGGAGGAGTTCTATGTTCGGGAAGAGGCTCTCCACGCTCCTCTGGGTCATCCTGTTCTTCAGTGTCACGTTCGCGTTCGCGAAGCCGGCTAAGGTCGACGCTCCGGACCTCCGCCAACAGACGGTCCCGACCTTGCCAACGAATGACGTGGGGATGAAGGCCAGGCTCGCGATCACGGACCCGGTGCAATTGAGGTTCCTGTACTTCTCGCATCAGGACAACCCCTTCTCGCCCATGAATCAGGACGGGAGGCAAGACCTCGACACCCTGACGATTGTCTTCGCGGCGGGGCCGCTCCTCCCGCGGAGCAGCGTCAGGCCCGTCGCGTACGCCAACCCACTCGATCTCATCAACAACTATCGGACCAACCGCCACGTGATCGTGCGCTTCGATTGCGGGATCTCGAACCCGAACGGTGCCCCGATCCGCGCACTCCACCTGGACGTCGAATACACGCCCCCGTTGAACGTCGTCGTTCTTCCCATGGCGGATGGGACCATGGCCCCGTTCGCGAGAGTTACGGCCACGATTCCGTGGAACGGCCGCGACACGGCGGGGAGCTTCGTCGACGACGGCGTCTACCCGTACGCTCCGACGGCCGACCTCGACTCCTTCACGGGCGACCTCCAGGGGACGGGGAACATCGCCGTACTGACGCCTCCTGGCGACTACGTGCTCGCGGAGGTGGGCCCACCGAAGGCCACCGACCCATCCCAAATCGTCATGCCGCTCGCAAGAACGATCACGGTGGACAACACGCCGCCGGAGATCACGAACGGCCAGCCGGGCGACGGCGCCATTATCACGGCGCGCCGACCGGTGATCGACGGCACGCTCTCGGACAACCTGTCCGGCCTGGTCGCCGACACCGTCCAGGTCGCGCTGGACGGCGTCGATCGCACGGCCGAAGCCGAGATTTCCGATTCGGGTTACAGCTTCACGCCGGGCGCGGACCTCGACCTTGGAGAGCACGCTCTGACGGTGACGGTCGAGGACCTGGCCGGCAACCAGGCGAGCGCGACGTTCCACTTCACCGTCGCGAGCGAGTGACCCGCCGGCAGAATCCTGAAGGTCCATTCCTCGACGGACAGCGCCCCGCTCGACCTGCGGCTGGCGTTCTGGCGCCGGCCCCGTCACGAAGGCGAGATGCTCCCCGTCGACTCGCGCTCAATGACTCGCGTCGAGCCGGCGCGACATCAGCGGCTTCCGGGACCAGGAGCTCCTCCGTCCGACGAGAAAGAGCGCGGCGAACGCTCGCTCCGCGGACGATCTCTCGGGCCAAGCGGCCCAGCGCCGCACGAGGGTCTCCGCCGCCCCTTGTCCCGTCGCGCCTTCTCGCGAGTACGCGGCGCCGTCCACCACGAGCACCGGGATCCCGTCCGACGACTCGCTCCGCCGCGTCGTCAGGTGGACCCCGTTCGCCAGGCGAACCGTGTGCACCTCGGTCATCGATCGCACGGCCCCTCCGGATCGGCTTCGTCGCCGCAACCTCGATGGTGCGTCGGTCTCCGCGGGGTTCGAGCAGCTCAGCGAGCTAGGACGATCGCTGGATCGGCTGCTCTTCGACGACGGCCGTTTCCCACCGATCGGCCAGATCGCCGTCGGGCACCAGGTCGCCGGTCTCCAGCGACCGAAGGAGCGGGCCGGTGATCCCGATCCGTGACGCGACCTGAACCACGGACAGGCCGCGCGCACGACGCAGTCCTCGCAACTCGTCGGGCCGCATCACTCCTCCCACGCAGTCCCCTTGGTGCCGATCTCGACGGTCCGCGCCCGAAGCGCGACAAAGCATTTTCCATCGTCCATGAACGTCCTCCTTCTCATCGGGAGATGGCCGGGACTTCTCAGGACGCTCGACGTGCCGCTATTGTACGGTGGAACACGTCTACCGACAATCCCGTATACTTCTAATGTCACAAGGCCACCTTGGGAAGAGCATGACTTGGAGCAAGGTTCGGGGGATTCTCGTCGAAGCATCATCGGCCAAGAGGAACTGCCGCCCACCCCGGGACCCGCGGAGGGTGGAGGCGAGACGGTGGGTCGGCGAAAGGGTCGATCATCTGCGCTCGAGACAGGGTGTCTCCGGCCTCGGATGCCGGAACGCCAGGTCTGTGGGATGATGCGGAATCGTGTGGGACCTGCCGAGGATCATCCAGGGCGGCATGGGCGTCGCCATCTCGAACTGGCGGCTGGCGCGGACCGTCTCTCGCCTGGGCCAGCTGGGGGTAGTCTCCGGCACGGCCCTCGACCAGATACTGGCCCGGCGCCTCGAGGATGGCGATCCCGGGGGGCACATGCGCCGCGCGATGGACGCCTTCCCGTTCCCTGCCATGGCCGAACGCGTATGGAAGGCCCATTACCTCCCCGGAGGCAAGGCGCCCGGCGCCCCGTACACGCGCACGCCGTTCCACGGTCTGGAATGCCCGCGACCGCTCGCCGAGCTGGGGATCGTCGGCAACTTCGTCGAGGTCTTCCTCGCGCGCGAAGGCCACACGAACCCCGTGGGGATCAACTACCTCGAGAAGATCCAGCCGCCCCACCTCATCGCCATCTACGGCGCGATGCTCGCCGGGGTCGGCTACGTCCTGATGGGGGCCGGCATTCCGCTGAAGATCCCGGGGGTTCTCGACGCGTACGTCGAGCACCAGCCGGCCACGTATCCTTTGTACGTGGTCGGCGCGCAGAAGGGGGACGACACCGCCCTGCGCTTCACGCCGCGCGAGTTCATGGAGCGCGACCTGCCCCCGCTCGTTCGCCCACGCTTCCTCCCGATCATCGCGTCGAACACCCTCGCGGTCACGATGATCAAGAAGGCCAACGGGAGGGTCGACGGCTTCGTCGTCGAGGGCCCGACCGCCGGCGGCCACAACGCCCCGCCCCGCGGTAAGCCCGCGCTCAGCGATCGGGGCGAGCCGGTCTACGGGGACCGGGACAAGGTCGATCTCGCGAAATTGCGCGACCTCGGCTTGCCGTTCTGGCTCGCCGGCGGTTTCGGCGCGGCCGGCGGCCTGCAGCAGGCCCTGGAATCCGGCGCCGCGGGCGTGCAGGTCGGCACCGCGTTCGCCTACTGCGCCGAATCCGGACTTCGCGACGATTACCGACAGGCGCTGCTGGAAAAGGTCGCCAGGGGCGAGGGGCGGGTCTTCACGGACCCGCTCGCCTCTCCTTCGGGCTTCCCCTTCAAGGTCGTCCAGCTCGAAGGATCGATCTCGGAGCGCGCCGTCCAGCTCGCCCGGCGCCGCGTCTGCGATCTCGGCTACCTTCGCGAAGCGTACCGCACGCCGGACGGCCGGATCGATTTCCGGTGTCCTTCAGAGCCCCTGTCCGCGTACGTCGCGAAGGGCGGAAGGGTGGAGGACACCGTCGGCCGGACGTGCATTTGCAACGCGCTCGTGACCACGGCGGGCGCGCCCCAGATTCGCGGACAGGGGAGGTTCGTGGAAGCCGGAATCGTGACGTCCGGCGACGATCTCACGGGACTGGCCCGCTTCATGCGCCCCGGCTCGACGTCCTACACCGCCGCCGACGTCATCCGCGTCATCCTCAACGGCGGCGAATCGTCACTCTAGGGCCGAGCGAGCGGTCGTGAGGCGTCACGCCTCCGGCCGGTCGATCCAGAGCCGCGAGTCCTCGTGGTAGATGCCCAGTGCGGCAATTCGGCCGCGCCATTCCGAGGCCTCTGGCGGCGACACCCAGCCGGCCAGCTCCATCGCCGCGAGCAGGCGGAGAGCGTCCGGCAGCTCTTCCGGCTCGAGCTCCCACACCAGCTCGTCGAGGCGTGTGGCGATCATGCCGAGAATCTACGTCGATTTGACCGCGCCTGAAAGGAATGAATTCGCCGGTGCGGATCGGCGGACCGCGACGCGCGCCGCGTCGTGGAGGGCAGCGCGGGCGGGGGAATTCCGTCCCGTTCATTGCGAATTTGAAAGCCGCAAGCTGCTTTTCGCTTGACTCGCGCAGTCGCGACCCGTACTTAGCATTCCTGCACGCATTCGGGGGGCTCCCATGCGAAGTGTTGGGGTGCGTCTCGCGTTTGCCCTGGTCGTCCTGTGCCTGGCGGCGCCTTCCGTTCCGGCCCGCGACCTCAGCTTCGAGCAGCGGGTCGCCGCCCAGGAGGCCATCGAGCGGGTCTATTACTCGCATCAAATCGGGGCCACGAAGCCGTTCGAGGAGGCGGTGCCGCGGGCGGTCCTCGAGGAGAAGGTCCGCAAGTACCTCAAGCAGAGCGTGGCGCTGGAGAGGTTCTGGAAGACGCCGGTCGGTGCGGAGATGCTCCGGGCCGAGATGGAGCGGCAGGCCAGAGGGACCCGAATGCCGGAGCGCCTGAGGGAGATCCACGCCGCGCTCGGAAACGACGGCTTTCTGATTCAAGAATGCCTCGCGCGGCCCGCTCTCGTGGAACGCCTGACGCAGAACTTTTTCGCGTTCGATCCGGTGCTTCACGCGGAAGAGCGGAGCGCCGCGGAGGCGCTTCATGCGCGCCTGGTGAGCGGCGAGCTCGACCCGGCATTGGATCATCCCTCGCGAACCGTCACTCGTTTCGTCCGCGCCGAACTCACGAGGGCTGGCGACGGCAGCGGGCCCGAGGGAAGTCCATCGCCGGATCCGGTACGAGCGATGGGGCCGGATCGCAGGCCTTTGTCGAGCGTCGAGTTCGAGCGCTGGCGAGCGCGGCTCGTCGAAGGGGGTCGCAGGATCGGGCCGTTGATCGAGGAGCGCGAGGGATACGTGATCCGCGTTCCTCTGGACGAGGCCGCCGGCGTGCTTCGCGTGGCGACCTTCTCCGTCGCCAAGAAATCTCGTGACGAGTGGTGGCTCGAGGTCAGAGATCGTCTAGATGAAAGAACCGGCCGTGCGGTCGCGACCGAGGGGGGGTCGCTTTCCGACTCGGCGTCGAGAGCGGGGAACCAAGACGGGCTGAGCGGCGTCGCAGGTCGGACCAGCGATGCGCAACATAGCGGTGCGTCGTTCGACCGTGCGGTGGGCTGCGTGCCCGACGACACCTGGGACAACGGCACCCTCGACGACGTGCCGGGACCTCGCCAGGCGCACACGGCGATCTGGACGGGCTCGGTGATGGTGGTCTGGGGCGGATACGGCGGCTCCGTCTCGCTGAATTCCGGGGGACGATACGATCCGGCAACCGATACGTGGGCTCCGATGTCGTCCGTGGGGGCGCCGTCCCCGCGCTATGGGCACACGGCCGTCTGGACGGGCAGCGTCATGGTGATCTGGGGTGGTTCCGCCGATTACGACTACCTCCGCACCGGCGGCCGATACGACCCGACCACGGACACCTGGACGGCAACGTCGGTGGGGGGAGCGCCCGCCGGGCGTGCGGGCCACACGGCGATCTGGACGGGAAAGTCGATGGTGGTCTGGGGTGGCGGGAGCGACGTGCCGATCAGCGCCGGCGGACGGTACGATCCGGCGACCGACGCTTGGTCAACGACATCGATGGCAGGAGTACCCTCCGGGCGGTGGGGACACACGGCGGTTTGGACGGGGAACGTGATGGTCGTTTGGGGCGGCTACTTCTACGACACATCGACCCACTACTTGAGCTCCGGCGCGCGGTACGATCCCGTGGCGGACAGGTGGGCCGCGACATCGAGCGCCGGTTCCCCCTCCGGGCGCCACGGTCACACCGCGATCTGGAGCGGGAGAGTCATGGTGGTGTGGGGCGGCGAGGGCGACTACGGCGACCTGCCGGACTCGGGAGGGCGCTACGATCCGACTACGGACACCTGGACGGCGACATCGACGGTGGGGGCGCCGAGCGTGCGTGCTCACCACGCTGCGGTCTGGACGGGCAGGGTGATGGTGGTGTGGGGTGGTGCCAGCCATGGCCTCCTGAATCCCGGCGGGCGATACGATCCAGCCAGGGACACCTGGACGGCGATGTCGGCGACGGGTGCGCCATCGGTGCGCATCGCAGGCAGCGCAATCTGGACGGGTGCGTTGATGGTGGTCTGGGGTGGCAGCACTGGCGTCGCCGGCTTCGTCAACACCGGTGGGCGGTACGATCCGGCGGCGGATGCTTGGACGCCGACGTCGACGGGGGACGGGCCCTCGGCGCGCGTAGATCACGCGGCACTTTGGACCGGAAGCGTGATGGTGGTCTGGGGCGGCATCGACGACGCAGGCGACGTGAACACCGGCGGTCGGTACGATCCAGTGACCGACAGCTGGGTCGCCACGTCGACCCTCCGGGCCCCGTCCCCGCGATCTGACTACACGGCGGTCTGGACGGGTAGCGTGATGATCGTCTGGGGTGGGGGAGTCTACGACCCCCACGACGGCTCCATGCTCTTCCTCACGACGGGTGGTCGTTACGATCCCGTCTCCGACACCTGGACGGAAACGTCGACCGCAGGCGCGCCCTCCGGCCGCATACGGCACTCCGCCGTCTGGACGGGTGTCGTGATGGTGGTCTGGGGCGGAGACGATACTCACCTCTCCATAAACTCCGGCGGGCGGTACGATCCGGCGACGGACACGTGGACGGCGACGTCCAGCACCGGTGGTCCCTCGGCTCGCAACAGTCACACCGCGATCTGGACGGGAAGCGAGATGCTGGTCTGGGGCGGTGACATCCTTTCGAACACCGGCGGAAGGTACGATCCGATCACCGACACCTGGGCCGCGATGTCGAGCGCGGGGGCACCGTCCAGACGCAGTGGGCATTCGGCGGTCTGGACGGGTCGGGTGATGTTGATCTGGGGGGGCGAATCCTACGACGACTCGGGACCCGTGAACACCGGCGGGCGGTACGATCCGGCGACGGACACTTGGACGGCGACGTCGATGGTGGGGGCGCCGACCCCGCGTTTCGGCAATTCGGCGGTCTGGACGGCGAGCGAGTTCGTCATCTGGGGCGGCTACGACGGCCGCCCCATGAACACCGGTGGGCGATACGATCCGGTCACGGACACGTGGGCGGCAACCTCGACGGTGGGGGCGCCCACCGCGCGTTATGTCCACACGGCGGTCTGGACAGGGGGCGTGATGGTGGTCTGGGGGGGGTTCGCCGACTACAACTGCATCGGCTCCGGCGGACGGTACGTCGGTCGCGCCGCTGACGCCGACACCGATGGGGATGGAGTGTCGGACTGCCTCGATAACTGCCCTGCGATCGCGAACATGGGCCAGGCGGACTTCGACGGCGATGGACTCGGCGACGTCTGCGAGACGGGTGTGGCGCTCGCCGACGCGAACAACTCGGGGCGGGTGGACGGCTTCGACCTGGGCATGCTCGGAATCGCGTTCGCCTCTCGCTGCGGAGAGGCTCGCTACGAGCCGAGGGTCGACCTGGACCGCAACTGCCGGATCGAGGGCGATGATCTGGCGATCATGGCGGCGGCATGGGCCAAGTCCGTGGCCGGCCCATGACATCGGCTCTCGGGTCGCGATCATGAGGAGGGAATTCAGGACGATGGTAATGTCGCGGAGCTTGACGCGAAGGCTGGGACGTCTGTGCATTGTCCTGTGTCTCGCCGCTGCGATCGGCTGCGGAGGAGGGGGCGGCGGCGCGGTGACGTCGGGCTTGACGGCCTCCTTCACCGGTAGCGGGACGTCGGTCGCGCCCGATCACGTCAGGCTCCGGCCGGGTTCGGGGAGCGGCGACCGTGTGACCGTCGAGGTGGCGATCGGGGGCCAGACCACCAGCACGGACCTCTACTACTTCGCCTTCGACCTGGTGCTCGGCGATTCGTCGGTCGCGGAGTACGTGAGCGGGACGGCGGTCTTCGGCGACGCTCTGACGCTGAGCGGGAGCCAGACGGGCAGCGCGCAGGGCGCACAAAACGGAAACCGCGTGGTGGTCGGCGTCACCAAGCTCGGCGGCGGCTCGGGGAACGGCGTGACGGCCACCGAGGCGATCGTCGTTTGCCTGACGTTCCGCGTGAAAAAGGCGGGCACGACGACGCTGGCCATTGCCGGTTCCACGAGCCCACAGAATCCGACAGGCGACCCCGCCGCCGTCGATTCGCACGGTGGGGTCGTTCAGACGGTCCATTTCGATACTGCATCCGCGGTGATCTCGGCGCAGTAGACGGCGATCTGTCGTCTGCGATCCCTCGTGGGCTCCGAATTCGGCGCCAGCCGAAGGCTTTTCGCTTGACTCGCGGGTCCGTGGCCCGTACTTAGCACTCCTGCACGCATTCGGGGGGCTCCCATGCGAAGAGTTGGTGTGTGTCTCGCGCTCGCCCTGGTCGCCTTGTGCCTGGCGGCGCCATCCGTCCTGGCCCGCGACCTCAGCTTCGAGCAGCGGGTCGCGGCGGAGGAGGCCATCGAGCGGGTGTACTACTCGCATCAGATCGGGGCCACGAAGCCGTTCGAGGCGGCGGTGCCGCGGGCGGTCCTCGAGGAGAAGGTCCGCAAGTACCTCAAGCAGAGCGTCGCGCTCGAGAGGTACTGGAAGACGCCGGTGACGGCCGAGATGCTCCGCCGGGAGATGGAGCGGGAAGCTCGCGGGACGCGGATGCCGGAGCGGCTACAGGAACTCTATACCGCGCTCGGTAACGACGCGTTCCTGATCCAGGAATGCCTCGCACGTCCCGGGCTCGTGGAACGCCTGACCCAGAACTTCTTCGCCTTCGATCAGGGTCTTCACGCCGAGGAGCGGAACGCCGCGGAGGCGCTTCACGCGGGGCTCGTAAGCAGGGAGATCGACCCCGCCCTGAACCACCCCGCGCGGACGGTCACGGCGTTCGTCCGAGGCGACCTCCCGAGAGGAGATGGCGGCGGCGGGCGCGAGGGCGGTCAATCGCCGATCCCGGATCTGTCAACGGGCTCGCGTCGCAGGCAAGTTCCGGGGGCCGAGCTCGACGGCTTGCGCGCGCAGCTCGAGAACGCGGGCGACAGGATCGGGCCGTTAGTCGAGGAGCGCGAAGGGTATGCAATTCGTGTTCTGCTCGACGAGACACCCGGCGAGCTTCGCGTAGCGAACTTCACCGTCCCCAAGAAGTCCCGGGATGACTGGTGGCTCGAGGTGAGAGATCACCTCGACGAGGGGGACGTTCGTGCCGTCGCGATCGGGGCGGTACTGGCTCCCGAGGCGGCGTCGAGCCTGGAAATAGAGGGCGGGACCGGCAGTGAGGTCTCGTCTCAGCTTCGCGATGCGCAGCGGCGTATCGCTCGGGTCAGCCGCATCGCGCAGTGCGTCCCCGAGGATGCGTGGGACAACGGGACTCTCGACGACTTGCCGGATCCCCGTGAACACCACACCGCGGTCTGGACGGGAAGCGTGATGGTGGTCTGGGGCGGCGAGAGTAGCAGCGTCCCCGTGAATTCCGGCGGAAGGTACGATCCTGCCACGGACACCTGGACGCTCACGTCGACTGCGGGCGCTCCTTCGGCGCGTTCCCAGCACCTCGCGGTTTGGACGGGCAACTTGATGGTGATCTGGGGTGGCTACGATGGCGACGCCACCGTCGACACCGGCGGCCGGTACGATCCGATCACGGACACCTGGACGGCGACGTCGATTGTGGCGGCGCCAGCTCCAAGCTATGGGCAAACTGCGGTCTGGACGGGGAGCGTCATGGTGGTTTGGGGCGGCGGGAGCGACTACGGTCCGCTGAATACCGGAGGGCGGTACGACCCGGCCGCCGACATCTGGACCGCGACATCGACCGTGGGGTCGCCGTCCGGGCGGTATGGTCACACTGCGATCTGGACGGGGAGCGTGATGGTGGTCTGGGGCGGGCAGAGCAACTCCGGCTGCCTCATCGACGGTGGGCGGTACGATCCAACCACGGACACCTGGAGCGCGACTTCTACCGCGGGAGCCCCGTCCCTGGTGTGCTGGGGGCACACTGCGGTCTGGACGGGGAGCGTGATGCTGGTCTGGGGCAGCGGTTACAACTCCACCCCGGGCGGAAGATACGACCCTGTTAGGGACACGTGGACGGCCATGTCAACCGTGGGTGCACCGGCCGCCGGTCGGTACTACCACACGGCAGTCTGGACCGGGAACGTGATGGTGGTCTGGGGCGGATACGATTATTCCGTCTCGCTGAACTCCGGCGGGCGGTATGACCCCGTCAAGGACACTTGGGCGCTCACGACGACTGCTGGGGCTCCTTCAGCGCGTTGGTTGCACACGGCGGTCTGGACGGGGCGTGTGATGGTCGTCTGGGGGGGCGTCGATCTCGACAATCAGAACGGCCACGCCCACTACTTCAACACCGGTGCACGGTACGATCCAGTTGGCAACAGGTGGACGACGACGTCGACCGCGGGCGCTCCCTCCGCGCGCCGTGATCATACCGCGGTCTGGACCGGAAGCGTGATGGTGGCGTGGGGTGGCAATGACGGCTCCGCCTCCTTGAACACTGGCGTCCGATACGATCCCGCCATCGATACCTGGACCACGACGTCGACGACCCGGGCACCTTCCTCACGATACGGACACGCGGCGGTGTGGACGGGAAGCGAGATGCTGGTTTGGGGCGGCTTGCACTTGGGCAATTCGTCGAATTACGAGAACACCGGTGGGCGGTACGATCCGACCTCGGATGCTTGGACGCCGACGTCGCCCATCGGCGCCCCCCCCGGGCGCACCGATTTCTCGGCGGTCTGGGCGGGAACATCGATGATCGTTTGGGGCGGATGGCGGGGAAGCTACCTCGGAACCGGCGGGCGATACGATCCCGCCACGGACATTTGGAAGCCGACGTCGTCGTTGAACGCGCCCGCGGCGCGCGCCGCCCACACGGCGGTGTGGGCTGGGCATCTGATGCTCGTGTGGGGAGGAATGTCCGCCTCGACCGCCGGCGGACGGTACGACCCTGCCACGGATACCTGGACCGCGATGTCGATCGTCGGCGCGCCCGCCGTCCGCCCCTACCACACTGCGGTTTGGACGGGAAGTTCCATGCTGATATGGGGCGGACGTCCCGGCTACACCGACTCTCAAGGGACCAGCACGGGTGGGCGATACGATCCGGTGATGGACGCCTGGACGCCGACGTCGATCGCGGATGCACCATCGGAACGCTGGGGGCACACGGCCGTGTGGACAGGAAGCGTGATGGTAGTTTGGGGGGGCCAGTTTTACTCCAATGGTTCATATTGGGTCGTGAACACGGGCGGTCGGTACGATCCGGCCACGGACACCTGGGCCGCGACCTCGACCGCGGGTGCCGCATCGGCGCGCTGTGCGCATACGGCGGCTTGGACGGGGAGTGCGATGGTGGTCTGGGGCGGGAGCAACGGCGGCGCACTAGGTTCCGGTGGGAGGTACCTGAGTGGGGGTGAAACCGCCCCGATTGCCGACGCTGGACCAGACCTCAACCTCGAATGCACTGACATTGAGCAGGCCGCGGTCACCCTCGACGGCTCCGGCAGCACCGACTGCGACTCCACCCCCGGCACCCACGACGACATCGCGAGCTTCGACTGGTCGGAGGGCGGGACGCCTCTCGGGAGCGGGGAGATCCTCACGGTCCCGTTCCCCCTCGGAACGCATCACGTGACGCTCACCGCCACCGACCGAACGGGGGCGACGGGTACCGACGACGTGGTCATCACGGTGCAGGACTCAACCCCGCCGATGATCACGTGCGCGGCCCCGATCACGATCGAGTGCCAGGCCAATCTCCAATCGTGGGTGATCATGCCTCTCGCGGCCGCGATCGACGTGTGCCAGCCCGGCGGTTTGGTGATCACGAACTCTCACACGCCCAACGGTGCGGACGCGTCGGCGACCTATCCCCTCGGCTCAACCAGCGTCACCTTCACCGCCACCGACGGCTCGGGGAACTCGGCGAGCTGCGTCACCTTCGTCACCGTGGTCGACACGACGCCTCCGCTCGTGACGGTCGACGCGTCACCGCCTGTTCTGTGGCCGCCGAATCACAAGATGCGGACCGTTCATGACGCCGTCACCGTCCTCGACGCCTGCGATCCTTCGCCACGTCTCGTTCTCCAATCGATCGTCTCCAGCGAGCCGGACGACGCTCCCGGCGAGGGGGACGGAAGCACGACCGACGACGTCCAGGACGCGGCGATCGGAACGGCCGACCTCGACGTCCTCCTTCGCGCGGAGCGGGACGGAAGCGGCCCCGGGCGCACCTACGCCATCGAGTACCGGGCCGTCGACGCCTCGGGGAACGTCGGGACGGGAAGGGCCACGGTCTCAGTCCCGCACGATCAGGGTGCTGCATCGAGGCCCGTCGGCACCGAGGTGGGCAAGCCGGCGACGACGCGCGGGAGGTGAGCC
Source organism: Terriglobia bacterium (assembly GCA_020073205.1). Lineage (NCBI taxonomy): Bacteria > Pseudomonadati > Acidobacteriota > Terriglobia > Terriglobia bacterium. The sequence continues at coordinate 12,202 of JAIQFR010000040.1, read as the reverse complement.
TTGAGGCCGAGGGCGCTGGCGATCGTCCTGGCGCTCGCCGCGGCCACCGCCGCGGATGCGAGGCTCCCCGCCGAGGGGTGCATCCACCTGCTCCGGGAGGCGCGAATCGCGCGGATGATGGGCGCGGATGCGCAGGAGCTCGAGATTCTCCGCAAGGCGGAGCGCGAGTACCCGGCCGAAGCGCTCCCCGTGATGGCCCTGATCGAGCGGGTCGAGAGGCCGGGCGCAACGCCCGAGGAGCGGGAGCGGTTCCTCAAGACTCTCGAGGAGCGCATCAGGAACGTCGATGCGTCCGTCCCGTCCCTGGTGATCGGACAGCTCGTCGAGAACCCGGCGTCGTCCCGCGATGAGCTGGTGGAGATGCGCGCCGCCGTGGACGCGCGGCTCGCCAAGGCGCCGGGGGACGCGGTGCTCCTCGAGGCGTCGGCGAGGCTCGCCGAAAGAACCGGCGACCCCGCCGCCGCGCTCGCGGCCCTCGTCCGGCTCTCGGCCGCGGCTCCGGCGGTCGACGTCGAGGGGTGGAAGCTCGATCTCGCGACGGCCCTGGGCCGGTGGCAGGAAGCCGTCGAGATCGCCCGCGGGATGGCGTCGCGCGATCCCGCCGCGGCGGAGCCCCGCGTCGCGGCGGGACGGGCGCTCGTCGAGCTCGGCCGGCTCGAGGAGGCGACGAAGGAGATCGCGCCGCTGCTCGGCGACGCCGCGAGGCGCGCCACGGCCGTCCGCGAGGTGATGGTCCCCCTGGCGTGGCGGCTCTGGGACGAGGGGAAGGAGCGGGAGTCGGAGGACGCGTTCCACGCGGCGGTGGAGGCGGACCCCGATAACCGCGGGGTCAGGTTCACGCTGGAGACGCTCTTCGCGAGCGCCGAGGAGCGACGTGCGGCGCGCGGGCCCAGGCCGGCGCGGCTCGCCGGAGCGGACGAGGCGGGGAGCCTGTTCAACCGCGGGACCGAGCGGCTCATGGCGGGCGACGCCGCGGCGGCGTTCGAGCAGCTCCAGGCTGCGGTCAAGGCGGCGCCGGATTTCGAGGCGGCCTGGTTCAACCTCGGCGTGTCCGCTTGGAAGCTGGGTCGGTGGGAGCAGGCGCGGCGAGCGTTCTCCGAAGCCGCTTCCCTCAAGGGCGATCGAGCGGCGTCGTTCTTCTACCTCGGCGCTTCCCTCGCCCGGCTCGCGCGCTGCCCCGAGGCCGTGCCGGCGCTCCTGCGCGCGGTGGCGCTCGACGCCGGCCTGCGCGACGCGCACGGCTTTCTCTCGGAGTGCTACCGGGCGATGGGGCGAACCACCGACGCGGACGCGGAGGCTCGACGGGCCCGGGCGTCGAGGTGAGCGGGGGCGCCTGACCGTCAGAAGCTCTTGACGTACGCCTGGAACTCCGCCGCGAAGTCGGCCACCGGCCGCCCATACACGGTGACGAACGACTCGCCCGCCTCGAAGCCCTCCGCGAGGTAGAGGACGAAGCGGGGAAACGCGTCGCCGGCCCACTCGGGCCTGCCATGGCGCAGGAAGTGGACGAAGAGCCAAGCCTCGGAATAGTACAGCGCGGCGCCTTCGCCGTAGAACTCCTTGCTCCCTGCCGCAACGAGCGCCGGAAGCGAGGGAGCCTTTCCCGTGCGGATCGCCTTCTTGAGCTCGCCGGCGTCGAGGGTCGCGAGGCTCTGCCCGCGCCAGGTGACGTAGGCGTTACGGTACGTCGTCCGCTTGGAGTGGCTTCCCGGAACCACGCGACCGTTCTTGATGTCCGAGTTGGCGACGTACTCGGCCAGCCCCTCGTCGAGCCAGAGCGGGAGCGTGACCCCGGGACGCAGGACGTGCGCCTCGAGGAAGGCGTGCACCCCCTCGTGTAGCAGCACGTGGGTCAGGACCTCGTTCGCCCCCAGCTCGGCGTGGAACGCCAGGAGTCCCACCGGGTGGTAGAACCCCTCGCTCCCGCCGGGGGCGTGGCTCTCCTGGGCGAGGTCCCTGTACGCGGCCTGGGTCGAGAAGACGTACACGAGGATCCGCCCTTGGGTGGGTTGCGGCGGGACCTGCGACGCGAGCAGACCGTTCGTGGCGCCGAAGCTGGCCTCGAGGTTGTGCGCGATCCTGGAGGCGATGTCCTCTCCCGGCACGTCGGTGGCCACCTCGAAGCGGTCGGTGGTCGCGCGGGAGCGATGCAGGGTGGAGAGGCGCCGGTCGGCGAAGCCGGCGAGCTTGTCCCGCAGCTCGGTCCGCTGGGGCATCGAGAGCGAGAGGACGTAGCGCCAGAGCGACTTCTCCCCGGCGTCCAGCTCCGAAACGTCCGGGACGGATCGGGACCGCGAGGGCGGTCCGAGCCCGCCGGGGGCCGGCGGGCGGAACCGCACCTGGCGCTCCACCGTGCTCTCGACGCGCCGTCCGTCCCGGAGAGCCGGCGCGAATCGCCAGCGGAGGATCGAGTCTCGGGCCGCCTGCACGAACGCCGCGTCGTACGGCGACGAGGGGTCCACCCGAACGACCTCGACCGCACAAGGTTTCCCGCGGTCATCGAGATGGATGACCACCGAGGCCGTCGGATCGACGCCGGCTGCGGCGGCGCCAGCGGGAGCCCACGGCGACTCCTCGAGGAGCGGCACCGGCGGATCGGTGGGGGACGGGGGCGTCGCACCGGCCACGGGGACGAGGCCGAGCGGCAGGACTCCCGCGAGGACGACGATCGCGCGCAGGCCGAGCATTCGCCCATCGTAGCGCATTCATGCAACGCGACGTGGAGAGGGGCAAGCCATCCCCACGCTCCGATCCGAGGAGGAACGTCCCGCTACACGGGCTGCTTCTTCCAGATCTTGCCTTCCTTCTTCCAGGTGTACCGCTCCAGCCCGTCCTTCTTGTGGACCGTCACCTCGGTCGCCTCCAGGTGGTCCTTGTCCGGGCCGGTCATGAAGACGTCGAGATCGTACATGTGGCCGTCGGAGTTCTTGAGGTCGGCGCACGCGAAGTAGGTGTCCTTGGCGGTCATCGCCAGCTTGTCCTTGTGGACCTTGTCGAGGGTCAGGTGAAGGGTGGTCTTCCCCTCCTTGTCCTCGACCGTCCAGGTGCCGCCGCCCTTCGCCATCTCCCCCTTGATGTAGGCCTCGACTGCCGTGCCGAGATCCTCCTTGGCGATGGCGTGGACCTCGGCCTTGGGGTGCTCGGCCGACTGCGGGTGCTCCATCGGGTGCTCCTGGGCGAGGGAGCCCGCCGCGAACGACAGGCCGAGCACGACGAGCACGATCCCGAGAGGAACTCTTGCGCTCATTCCGGACCTCCTGTTCATTGCGAGTCCCGAGGTCGAATCGGCACCGGGCCGCGCGATGCGCGGCCCGGCGCCGACGGGTGCGGAGATCGCTCCTTGCCTAGGTCGCGCTCGCCTCCATCTTGGTCGGGGCGAGCCACATCTTGCCGTCCTTCTTGGTCACGGTCCCGGTGATCGTCACCGGCTTCTGGCCCTCGCAGTTGTGGCCGAACTTCTCGAGCACGGCGTTCTTGACGAGCCAGTACTGGCCGCCTTTGTCGCCGGTCACCACGAGCACGTCGTTGCATTCCTTCGCGCCTTCGAGCTTCAGGGTGCACTTCGCGCAGGCCACGTTCCCGCTCAGGGTCACCGTCTTCGCTTCGTCGCCCGCCAGGGCGAGCGCACCGAAGCACAAGACCAGAGCAAGCATCAAGGCCGTTCTGCCGAACGTCTTCATGAAACCTCCTTCTCCCGGCCGATGGGCGCTTCCCCCCGTCTCGGCGGGTCGGGGGCATTGTAGACCTGCGCACCCCGCCCGACGAACGGGAGCCCCCGTCGGGGGTGGAGGCTCACAGTGCGGCTTGCTTGCGCAGCGACCGGATCCGAGGCGCCCGGCTCTTGGGGCTGTCGAGGCTGAAAGACCGCGCGTCGCCCAGCTGGGAGCGAACGTAGTCCTCCGTGCGCCGAACGGCATCTTCGAGGCCCCGGTCCCGGTCGCCGAACGCGAGCCACGCGATCGATTCCTCGTCGGGGTCGTACTCCCAGAGGCCGGCGAGGCGGCCGCGATCCACGATGGCGTGGCTGGGAAGATCGGAAAGGCCTCCCAGCGGCTCGAGTCCCTTCTCTCCGAAGACCTTGCGCGCGGCGTCCTCGGGCGCGAGCAGTCCCCTGAAGTCCCGGCGGAGCAGGAAGAGACCGTCCAGACTGCTCACCAGGGCGTACTGCGGCCGCTTCGGGACCTTGAACGATCGGAACTCGTCGACGTCCGCCGGGAGCAGCAGCCGATCACCGCCGGTGTCGATCGGAACGAGGTCGAGGGATGCCGCCGCGGCCTTCGCCGCGCTCACGCCGAGCCCCGAGAACCACTGGAACTCGGCGAGCGTGGCCGGACCGATCCAGCCGAAGAACTTCCGCGCCAGCTCCGTGCGCGCTCCGTCAGCGGTGAGACGGGAATCCCGGAGCGGATTGGGACGCCAGACGGCGTAGCGGTACCTCTGCTGATCGAGACGGCCGTCGGTCGGCACGCGCCTTATCGCCCCCAGGGATTGGAGCCGTCCGAGAGCCAGGGGCAGGGTGGTGGTCAGTCCCTTCTTCTTCCCCTCGGGCCCGAGGCTCCGGGCGGCATCTCCCGTCGCGACGCGGATCTCCTCGGGGGTCTTGGGGCCGCCCCCGAGCGACTTCAGCACCGCCGCGGACAGCTTGTCGATCTCTTCTTCGGTGACGCCGAGCTTCCGGGCCGACCGCATGTCCGATTCGTTCGCGAAGCCCCGGCCCACCGTGAGGGCGAGGGCGAAATCCGACGCGGGAACCACGTACGTGCAGCCGCGCGCGCTGGGAAGCTCGTGAATCTCGAGGGCGGCCACGGCCGCGTCGACGGCCTGCCGGTCGAGAACTGCGCGCGCGAACAGGGTCAGGTAGGGCCCGACGCCGCCCACGGATCGCGCCCACCCGGTCCGCGCCAGCACGTCGCCTGCCGATCGCTCCGCGAGCGAGCCGTCCAGGCCCTGCCGGCGCCACCACCACGCTCGCAGCTTCTCGTCGTGCATCGCTCGGGCTCCATCGCGGTGGCGGGGGAGAGGGCACACAGCCCCGTTGAGGGCGCCGATCGCCCCTCGCTCGACTCCCCGAGTTCCGACTTCGAGACCGGCGGGCTCAGTCCCCCGCGACGCAGGTGAGCGTCTCCTTGCAGGCGCAGGTACAGAGCGGCGAGGTGCTCGACGAGGTGAAGCACCCTCCGGGCTTCCGTCCCCTCTCGAGCTCCTCGACCTCGAGCAGGAGGCCGAGCGTCTTCCGTGTCTCGTTCATGGGCTCTCCTCCGGCGTCCGCGGCGCTTCGTCGCCGATTCTCGGCCGCGGCGGCCGATCACACTTACGGCGAAAGCCGGTCGACGTCAAATGCCGCCGCCTCACGCTCTCCGTGCCAGCACGGTCAAGCGCTCGTCCGCTTCGGGCTCGTCCGAGGTCCCCCACAATCGCTCGATCTCGGCGAAGCCCGCCCGCTTCAGTCGCTCGAAGATGGCGGCGACGGGCTGGCCCCATTCGGTGATGGTCTCGGAGACCCGCTCGAACAAACCGGGGCGGTCGGCGGGGACGAACGAGGTGAGCTTCAGGGTCGAGCGCCGCGTGGGGGGCTCCCAGATGATCCCCAGGATCAGCGTGGCGTTCTCGCGGTCGTGGATCGTGTAGGAGTCGAGGTGCTCGAGGCCGTGGCACGTCATGGCATCGAAGAAGAGGTAGCCGCCGGGCGCGAGGTGCAGGGCGAGCCGGCCGAGAACCCGCTCCCACTCGTCCAGGGTCTCGAGGTGGTTGAGGACGTCGGCCACGCTCGTGATCGCGTCGAAGGTCTCGCCGAGGTCGAGCTCCGCGAGGTCGCCTTGGACCCAGCGGACCGCCTTCCGGTCGTCCTTGGCCCGTGCCACCTCGAGGAGCGCTTCCGACAGGTCGACCCCGGTGACCGTGTACCCCGCCTTCGAGAGCGCGATGGCGAGCGAGCCCGTGCCGCACCCTGCGTCGAGGATTCTCGATCCCGCGAGACCGCGCTCGGTCAGGAGCGTCTGCAGGCGCTTCCCGTAGGTGAACGCGTACCAGTCCATCCGCTGGAGATCGTAGTGGCGGGCGATCCCCCGGTAAGCATCGTGACGGTCGCTCATCGGCACCTCATCGCACGCGGGGGAGGCCGTCCTCCGATGCGTGCTCGTACCTCCGATGCATGAAGAAGCGGAGGAGCGCCTCCGCCTCTCCCGCGATCCCGAGACGGTTGCAGTGCATGTGGGAGTAGGACCAGGCGAGGCTCTCGAGATCCTTCGGGATCCGCCCCGCACCGTGAGCCTCGAGGAGCCGGTCCACGATCGCTCGCGCCGCATCCGCCCAGGCCGCGGCGATCCGGGCGGGCTCGGCGCCGCCGTAGGCCGACTCGGCGTCTCCGGAGCGCGCGGCGCCGAGGAGCTCCTCGAGGCCGGGCTCGAGCTGCCGGTATCGGTCGTCGAGCAGGCGGATCTCGTCGTCCTTCCACTCTCCCTGCTTAAGGGCCCAGGCATAGGCGAACCGGTAGAACGACACGCGGGCCTCGCGGTCGAACCGCAGGAGGTCGAGGAGGCGCTCCGTGAGGAGCAGGCTGATCTCCCGTCGGGTGGCGGCGAAGGTTCCCTCGCGCTCCGCCCCAAGCAGGGCGAGGGCGGCGCGCGAGTCTTCCTCGAAGATCCTCCCCGCGAGGTCCAGGCCTTCCTCGCCTCCGTACCGCTCGACCTCGGGCTCGTATTCGGGGAACCGGCAGCCGATCACGATGCCGTTTTGGCGAAACTCCCGGGCCCGGCGCTCCACGAGTTCCCAGACGGCGTCCCCCGTCGGGTACGTCCCGTCCTGGACGAACACGAGAGCCTCCCGCCGGAAGCGCGCGAAGAAGACCGGCCCGGGCGGCGGCGAGCCGGACCGGATCTCGACGAGGAGGGGAGCCACGAGCTCGAGGAGCGCCTCGTCGAGGCGCCCCGCGGCGGTCTCGATGCGGGCGTAGCGATGGGGGGACGAAGTCATGCGGAGGGGGCTCGAGCGCCGTTCGCGCTCCAAGCCGGAGCGGGGCCGCGGCGGGGCCGCGGCCCCGTGCCGACCGCGACTATTCCTCCGGGATCTCCGGTGCGAACACGGGACAGGTGCACAGCGGCGAGGTGGAGGACGACCCGGAGCACCCTCCGGGCTTCCGGCCCCTCTCCAGCTCCTCGACCTCGAGGTCGAGCCCGATCCTCTTCTTGGACTGGTTCATGCTTCCTCCTCCGCGCCGCGCCGGGGGGCGCCCCCGCGCGTGCGTGCGAAGCTATCCATGTACACCGCGGGGTCACCCCTGTCAATTCCGATCGCACCCTCAGACGATCGTCTCCTCCGAGTGCAGCCGGTGCATGAAGAACCTCAGGATCGCCTCGGCCCTCACGTCGACGGCGAGGCGGTTGCAGTGCATGTGGGCGAGCGACCAGGCGAGGTCAACGAGGTCCTGCCGCAGCCTGCCGGCGGCGTGGGCCGAGAGGATCTCGTCCACGACCGGTCCCGACGCCTCGAGACATTCGCGCGCGATGCACGCGGGGACGACCCCGCCGTACGCTCCCTCGGGATCCGCCGCCGGCGCGCCGCCGAAGAGCGCCAGCAGTCCTTCCCTGAGGTCCCGGTAGCGGTCCTCGAGCAGGACGAGATCCTCGGCGGCGAAGGTCCCGTCGTCGAGGGCCCAGGAGTAACCCCGGCGGTAGAATTCCGCGCGGCGCTCGCGGTCGAAGCGCATCAGGTCGAGGAACCGCTCGACGAAGACGAGGCTGTACTCGCGGCGGGTCTTCCCCATCTGTCCCCGCTCCTCCGCCTCGATCAGGTCCAGGACCGCCAGGGAGTCGCGGAGGAAGAACGCCTCGCAGAGCCGCATGCCTTCCTCGCCGCCGTACCGCTCGTACTCGCGCTGGTACATGCCGAACTCCCAGGAATCGACGAGGCCTCGCTCGCGAAGGGCCGGCAGCCGCCCTGCGACCAGCTCGTGGACGGTCCCGTCGATCCAGGTCGGTCGGCCGAGGATCCGGAAGCGGAGCTGCCAGTCCGGCTCGTTGTAGCGGACGAAGAACAGCGAGTCCAACTCGGGGCTCCGCCGCACCTCACGCACCACGGGGATGACGAGGTCGTGGATCACGCGCTCGTGGTGCTCTCGCCGAGCGTGCAGCAGCGTGTAGTGGCAGCGCTCGGCTTTCAACGGAGGGCTCCTTCCCGGTCAGGCCGTGACGATGCGCTCCTCCTCGTGGAGGCGATGCATGAAGTAGCGGAGGATCGCCTCGGCGTCGGCCTCGATCTGCAGACGGTTCGCGTGCATGTGGGCGAGGGACCAGGCGAGGTCGGCGGCGCCCTTCCGGATCGTCCCCGCGCCGAGCCCGCCGAGCAGATCGCCCACCAGCGGGCGGAGGGCTTCGATGCAGCTTTCGGCGGCCGCGGCCGCCGCGACACCCCCCCACAGGAAGGCCGGATCGCGACCCGGCTCGGAGCGGAGGAGCTCGAGCAGCCCATCTTTGATCGACCGATAGTGCCGCTCCAGCGCGTCCCGCTCGCCGGGCCCCCACCGTCCCAGCTCGATCTCGAAGGAGTACCCGTGGTGATAGAACGCGATCCGGCGGTCGCGGTCGAACCGCAGCAGGTCGAGGAGCCTCTCGGTCATCAGGAGACAGTACTCCCGCCGCGACCTCGCCGCCTCTCCCCGCGACTCCACCTCGATGCGCGCGAGGCAGGCGAGGGTGTCGTGGTGGAAGATCCGCTCCGCGAGGCGGGCGCCCTCCACGCCGCCGAAGCGCGCCTCCTCTCGCTCGTACGCGGCGAACTCGTGTCCGGACAGGCGCCGGGTGGCCTCGAGCGCGGCAAGCCGGCGCTCCACGAGGACGGGGAGGGGGCCGCGAACCCACTCGGGGTCTCCGACCACCGAGACGCGGAGGTGCCAGTCGGGCTCGTTGTGGCGCCCGAAGAACAGCGCGCGAAGGCGCGGGTCCGAGGCGAACTCGAGGGCGAGCGGCGTGACGAAGTCGCGGACCAAGGCCTCGTGCTCTTCTCTCGGGGCATGGAGCAGGGTGGAGAGGCCGTCGCGCGTCGTCATCGGCTCGCTCGCTTCGGGCGCCCCACTCTAATCCAACCCGCTCGTCTTCGCATCGTCCCCCCCGGCCGAGATCCGGGGAAGGCTCGAGCAGCGGATAATTCCCACCCGATTCCTTGCCAATGAGGACCGGCCCGGCAGCTTTCCCCTTGACTCGGATGCAAGGACCGGGTTACTAAGTGCCTGCAGACTGCGTTGAGCGGGCGGCCAAGAGGACAGGACGGTTCGGGGGCTCCATTCCGGGGGGGACCGTCCGCGGGGCTCGGCGCGTCGAGCACGGAGGAGGTGGGTTGCTCATGGACCGCAGCGAAGCGATCGAGAAGGCCAAGGCGCACTTCGGGAAGGTCGTCGCGGAGCAGCTCGACCGGGTCGAGCGAATGAAGTCGGCGCTCGACTGGGTGGACTACGCGGCCATGAAGCCGATCGTCATCGGCGTCCTCGGTGGCGACGGGATCGGTCCCTTCATCGCCGAGGAATCGCGCCGAGTGCTGGCGTTCGTGCTCCGGGAGCAGGTCGCGTCGGGGAAGGTGGTGCTGCGGGACATCGAGGGGCTGACCATCGAGCGGAGGGCCGCCGAAGGCCAGGCGATCCCCGCCGCCGTGCTCGCCGAGATCGAGAAGTGCCCGGTCTTGCTCAAGGGACCGACGACCACGCCGCGGAAGGGCGACCCGTGGCCCAACGTGGAGAGCGCGAACGTGGCCATGCGGCGCAGCCTGGACCTCTTCGCCAACGTCCGCCCGGTCCGGGTGCCGAAGGAGGGGATCGACTGGATCTTCTTCCGCGAGAACACCGAGGGGGCCTACGTTCTCGGCTCCAAGGGGATCAACGTCACCGAGGACCTCGCGTTCGACTTCACGGTGGCGACGACCCAGGGAAGCGAGCGGCTGATCCGCCTGGCGTTCGAGCACGCCCACCGGAACGGCATCCCGAGGCTGACCCTGGTGAGCAAGGCCAACGTCGTGAAGACCACCGACGGGAAGTTCCTCGAGATCGGCTACCGTGTGGCGAAGGAGTACCCTCGGATCGAGGTCGACGACTGGTACATCGACATCATGACGGCCAAGCTCGTGGACCCGAAGCGCCGCAGCCAGTTCCGGGTCGTGGTGCTGCCGAACCTCTACGGCGACATCCTCACCGACGAGGCCGCCGAGTTCCAGGGGGGCGTCGGCACCGCGGGCTCCGCCAACATCGGAAAGCGCTACGCCATGTTCGAGGCGATCCACGGCTCGGCCCCGCGCATGGTTCAGGAAGGCCGGGCCAAGTACGCGGATCCGTCCAGCATGGTGCGGGCGGCGGCGTTCCTCGTCGGCCACATCGGATTTCCGCAGCAGGCACGGCGCCTCGAGATGGCCCTCGACATCTGCGGGCAGTACGAGCGGAGGCTCGAGATCACCGGGCGGCCCACGGGCGTCACCGGGCGGGAGTTCTGCGATTACATCCTGGAGACGCTGCAGTCCGCCGATCTCGAGGAGAGGTGGACGCATTACCGGTAACGAAGGCTCGCGGCCGCCCGAGGAGGCGGGAGTCCCCGCCACGCGGCACGGCTCCGGCCCGATCGGGCAAGGGAGGTATCCATGGAGGTCACGATGACGCGTCTGGAGGAGAAGCTCAGGGAGAAGATTCCGGTTTGGCGCGACAGGATCAAGAGCCTGGCGAAGGAGCACGGCTCGAAGGTCATCTCGGAGGTGACCGTCGAGCAGTGCTACGGCGGCATGCGGGGCGTCAAGGGAATGGTCTGCGACACCTCCGACGTCCCGCCGGACAAGGGCCTCATCATCCGCGGAACGCCGGTCAAGGATCTCGCAGGACGGCTCCCCGAGGAGGTCCTCTACCTGCTCCTCACCGGGGAGCTGCCGGATGCGGTGGCTCTCAAGGACCTGCAGGCGGACCTCAACGCGCGCGCGGGGGTCCCGACGTACGTCTGGAAGGTGCTGGAGGCGATGCCGGCCGACTCGCACCCGATGTGCATGTTCGACACGGCGGTCCTCGTCATGGAGCGGGAGAGCATCTTCCGCAAGCGGTACGACGAGGGGATGAAGAAGGACGTCTACTGGGAGGCGGCGCTCGAGGACACCCTGACGCTGCTGTCCCGGCTGCCGGAGGTCGCGGCGGGAGTGTACCGGCTCCGCTACAAGAAGGGCGCGCGCATCCCGCACAACGGAAAGCTCGACTGGGGCGCCGACTACGCCGCGATGCTCGGCCTCCCCGACCCGAAGGGGGAGTTCGCCGAGCTGATGAAGCTGTACCTCGTGCTCCACTCGGACCACGAGGGGGGCAACGTCTCGGCGTTCACCACGCATACGGTGGGTAGCGCGCTCTCGGATGCCTACTACGCGTTCTCCGCCGGGATGAACGGGCTCGCGGGACCCCTCCACGGTCTCGCCAACCAGGAGTGCCTGAAGTGGGTGCTCGACGTTCAGAAGAAGTTCGGCGGCGTGCCGACCCACGAGCAGCTCAAGAACTTCGCGCAGGAAACGCTGAATTCCGGGAGGGTGGTGCCGGGTTACGGCCACGCCGTGCTGCGGATCACCGATCCGCGGTTCGACGCGTTCCGCGCGTTCGGGAAGAAGTACCTGTCGAGCGATCCGGTGTTCCAGATCGTGGACCGGGTCTTCGAGATCGTCCCGGACGTGCTGAAGCAGGTTCAGAAGATCAAGGATCCGTGGCCCAACGTGGACGCGGGCAGCGGCGCGCTCCTCTTCCACTACGGCATGAAGGAATTCGACTACTACACCGTGCTGTTCGCCGTGTCCCGAGCGATGGGGGTCCTGTCCCAGATCGTCATCAATCGTGCGATGGGATCGCCGATCGTCCGGCCGAAGTCCGTGACCACCGACTGGATCGAGAAGACGGTCAAGGCGTAGGAAGCGCATCGGCGCTCGCGAAGGGGGCGGGCCCAGGCCCGCCCCCTTCCCGCCGCGGCGGGAGGAGGATCAACATGGTGTCGAAGATCGGCGTCGTCGGGGGCGGCAACATCGGCGGAGTCCTGGTCCAGGAGATCGTTCGCAGGAGGCTGGCACGCTCCGTGGGCCTCGTGGACGTCGCACCGCCCGACCTGGCCAAGGGAAAATGCCTCGACATCGCGGAGGGGACCCCGATCCTGCACACGGAGGTCAAGCTCTCCGGAGGAAGGGACTACGACGTGCTGGCGGGGTCGGAGAT
>JAIQFR010000039.1 GCA_020073205.1 Terriglobia bacterium | reverse complement strand
CGCGGCGACAGAACTGCCGCGAGCCCTCGCCGCTCGATTCGAATCGCCGAAGAACCTCGGTCCACTGTTTCGCGGTACGTCGCACACGTCCGACGCGGCTCTTGGGCATCCCGTCCTCCTCGGCATCGGCGTCGCAGCGCCAGGGAATCCGGCGCACACCTATTCCTACCCGACGCAAAGGGAGATGGGAAGAACGCCGTCTTTTGACCGCTTACGCCGGCGGCCCACCTGACCGCGCGAAGATGGCGGACGTCTTCCGGCGTCATGGCATGACGCTGGCCGCGGCCCCACCCGCTAAGTAGCGCGCGGCTGGTGCGGTCTCGCCCCGCTACAGCCCGAGCCATCACTCTAGCGTTGCCCCGCGCCCCGCGAAGCAGCGAGGCGCGGCGAGCCTAGCCACGGGCCAGGGCCCCCCGCCTGAGGTGTTGCCTATCTCCCAGACCGATCACCCGACATTTTACTTCCCTGTACCATGCGCGAGCGCGCTGACGGCCCCAAATGCACCGAAGGCGAACGCAGCAAGGCTGAGAAGAGCAAGTGCCAGCGCGACGTTCAGCCAATTCTGGTGTTTGACCCCCTTGTACTGGGCGGTGTGAACGTCCTCGTTGTAGAGCGCGAGCTGGGTGAGATATGAGGGGATAAACGCGGCAGTCGCGGTCACGAGACCAGAAACGAAGAGTGCCAAGGGGCACTTGACCTGGCCCGCCAGGGTAACCCGGTCCGCCGCCTGCCCAAGGTATGCGAGCAGCGCCACGACGGCGCCGCCATTGACGAGCTGGAGGGCCTTAAGAGCCTCCGTTGATATCGAGATCAGAGACTTATAGGTTTCGAGAGCATGCTCGTCGTTATAGTCCATTCCGCCTCACAGTACGCCCAACGACGCGCGTGACCCGCCTTTCGGAGGGTTCGGGTGCTCGACGCGATAGACCGCGAGTGAGAGACGACCGAATACCGCCGCGAAGACGTGCAATGCCAGAGTGTTTACGGAATCGCCATGTTCCTTCTGGAGTGCGTTGAACTGATCCCCTAGAGGCTCGCCGATGGACCAAACGTCCTCGCGAGTAATGGTGCGGTGGCGGTCATGGGCGCAAGCGTTCCGGACCTTATTGAGAACCCTCAAGACCAGCAGAGTAGCGTCATCTGTAAAGCCCAGAGACTCGAGAAGATGAACCTTCTGGAAGTAACCGAGCCTGGCCTTCTTCAGAAGATTCCTGCCTCGCGGCAGCACGCGAGACAGGAGGCGGTCAATCTGACTCTCAGTGATCAAGTGGAATCGAATGGTCTCCGGTACTAGATCGTCTTGCCGCTGAAGGAGGCGGAGGAAATCGTCCACCTCATCATCGATGAACTTTGTGGCATGAAGACGCTGGGTGTCGTCAGATTCCGTCATGATGTACCTACTGCGGATCGTGTCGCGAGTGCGCCACAGAAGGCACCGGCGCGGCCCATGCCGACCTCTATCTCCATGTCGACGCAAGTCTGTCGTTCCAGGGCGAGCCCCGCTTATCGCCCAGCAGCATACGCCGGTCGCGCTCGAGGGGGAAGGGCCAGCCACGGGCTGCTCGACTAAATGACGCGCATCCCGAGGGACGAACCGTCGCAGGCGCGGCACACCGCCTACTGACAATCCCCGTTGCCGGACTGGACGACGCGGGCCCTGCCGGCCGATTCCGAGCCGTACGAGCTATCCTGGACGCCGTCGAAGTACTGCACGGCGTAAAAGAACACGTGCCCGGGCTCCGGCACCTCTGTGTCCTCGTACCCGACTGTCGTGGTGTTCGTCGTCGCGTGCTCGATGCACACCACCTGACCCAGGTCGATGTCCGATCCCATCACCCTCAGGTTCGCCAGGTCACCACGGATCACGTCGTAGTGCTGGGCGCCCTCGACTGGCCCCCAGATCACCTCGGTGTTGTCGCGGTCCTGCATGAGAAGATTCAGCGGCTCGACCGCCATGTCCCTCATGTCGTGCGGCACCGTGATCATCGAGGGCGTGTTGGTCGCGTTCCCCGAGATGTCCGATGCTCGATAGGTCATGGTGTACACGCGCCCCGAGCCGCCGCCGTCGCGCTCGGCGCGGAGCAGGACCTGGCGGTCCGGGGTGTCGAGCGATGCGCCCTGGATGTCGTCGGTGGTCTGGCCGTCACCACCGCCCTGAGCATCATCCGGCTCGTTCGAGGCCACGGCCATGAGGATGATCGCGGGATTCGGGTCGCAGATGTCCGTGGCCATCACCGTGTTGTTGGCGGTCGCCATCCTGTGGTTCGGCGGCCATAGCACGCTAGGACTGGAAACCACTGTGACGACCGGCGGAATCGTGTCCCCCACCGTGACCGTGGTCTGGCAGGTCGCCTGGTTCCCCGCGGCGTCTGCCGCGGCAAAGTTCACCATCGTGGTCCCCAGAGGGTAGTAACCCGAGGCATCGGCACCGCTTGGCGTGTGGGAGTTGGCAATTACCAGCCCGCTCGGCTGGCAGACATCGGTCGCCGTCGCGGGAGGCACGGTGACCACCGACTGGAGGTTGGCCTGGCACTCGACCGTCACCGAGGTCGGGCAGATGATCGTAGGCGGGATCGCGTCCCTGAACGTATGAGCACAGCCCGTCGCCCCGCTGCAGGCGTCGTCCGTGCATGCGTCTCCGTCGTCGCATAGGGCGTCGCCGCCGTTGTCGGTGACCCCGTCGCAGTCATTGTCGATGCCGTCGCAGATCTCGGAAGCGCCGGGGTGGACATTGGGATTGGTCTCATCACAGTCGCCCTCGCATCCGCTGTAACCGTCACCGTCGAGATCCATGAGTTGGCCTAGCGCGTACCGGCCGCCGGTGTTGAGCGAGTCCTGGTTTATGTAGTACGCATTCCCACCCCATATGATCATCTGCGAGCCGGTCCACACCGCGGAATGCGTGGAGCGTGGCGTTGGCGCATTGAGAAGGGGCGTCGCGGTCCACGTGTCCGTGACGAGATCGTATCTTGCTCCGGTGTCTGTTCCCCAGTCCAAATGGTGGCCTCCCCAGACGACCGCCTCCTTGCCGGTCCAGATCATCGAGTAGTACTTCCGGCCCGACGGCGCGTCGAGTTGCGACACGTGAGTCCAAGTTCCCGTCGATGGCGCGAATCGGTAGCCGTCGCTCTCATACTCGCCCTGGCCTTTTGAAACAGCCCCCCACAGGATCATCTCTGCTCCGGTCCAGACAACCCTGTCATACTCCAGCGTCGGACCGGGGGGCGGTGGGATCGGCTGCCACGCATATGTCTCGAAGTCGAACCATGCACCCTCCGAGTGGCACCACAGCATGACGCGATCGCCCGCCCAGAGTGCGAATCCCGTGCACGGAGGGGGTCCGGAGACTGGTATCGGGGTCCAGAAATCCGTAGCGAGGTCATAAACGCCACCGGACCACGAGCTCAGAGCCACTACACTCGTCCCTGTCGACACGAGGACCTGGGGGTTTTGGGGGGCATTGGCCGTCGAGACAGGCTGCCACGAGTCGCTTACCGGGTCATAGCGTCCGCCCGTCGTGCCATCCCACCAGATGACCTGTCCGTCGGCAGACACGACGCTGCCAGCCAGCGGGGCAGACACGGAGGACCACGAGTCCGTCGTGACATCGTAGCGATCCACGCGGGTCGGGGTGCCCCATCCGCCCCAGGTGACCATCGCCGACCCGGCCCAGACCGCCCTATTGTCGTCCGGCCAAGCCATTGAGTGCGGAGCGTTCAGCGTGGACGTTCTGGTGCAACTCCCAGTGCGTGGATCGTACCGCAAGCCGCTGTTATAGAGATGGCCTCCGCTCTCGCCTCCCCCCCAGACGATTGCTAGGGTATCGGTCGAAACGGTGCTCGGGTCCCACAGGCCGTTATCCAGACAATACGGTGACGTCGGCCCCCAAGTGCCGTCGGCCGGGTCATAGGCGGCAATACCCTGCGTGCTGACCGCAACGACTCTGTCCGCAGTCCACGCCAGAGCCCTGGCGCCGACCTCTGGGCTCTCCATGGGACTCCAGGTATTCTCAGTGGGGTTGTATTTTCCGAACTCCGGCGGCCACGATCCACTGCATGAGACAATCTCCTCCTTGCCGGTCCAGACGGCCAGACTGTAGGTGCTGCACGAGCAAGAGGACGGCGCGCCGGTCGCCGAGAACGGAGTCCATTCGTTGGTGGAGGGATCGTATCGGAGACCCGATGAACAGCTGCCTGACCAGACGAGAAGCTCACGGCCCGTCCAAATGGCCAGGCCGGAAGAGGGCGCGTTCCTCGTGTCGGTCGGCGTCCAGCTATCGGTGGTAGGGTCGTAGCGACCACCGCTGTTCAAGCCACCACCCCAAACGATCATCTCTCTACCGGTCCACGCGGCAGTGTGGCCACGGCGTGGGTCCGGAGCGCTTACAGTAGAGGTCGGCTTCCACTCGTCGGTGACTGGATTGTAGCGGCCACCAGTGTTGAGACCGCCGTAGCCACCCCACACGATCATCTCGGTGCCAGTCCAAACGGCGGTATGATCACCACGAGGTGACGGCGCGCCAGCGGTGGACATGTGCCGCCACGTGTCCGTTACGGGATCGTAGCGGCCACCCGTGTCAAGCTCTTGAGGGTAGGTTCTACCCCTCCCCCCCCAGACAATCATCTCAGAGCCCGTCCAGACGGCCGTGTGTTCCATCCGTTGGGTCGGCAGCAAGTCGAGAGACCCGTTGTCCCACACGCCGTCCGGGTCGCAACTGATGGCTCGCGGAGATAGCGCCGCCAGAACCTCCGCGGTAGGGAGGGTGGTCGCGACGGCGTGGATCGCAGCCTCGTCGAGAGAAGGCGCCACCTCGTTCCACCACTCGGACCAGCTCTTCTTCGGCACCGTGTAGCGGGCCAAGCGCAGCGAACCTGGAACATCCTCGATCAGCACGTCGATGACGAACGCCGTGCGCTCCTCCTCGATCGGAGCGGGCAAGCCGATGCCGCCCGTCAGCCTGCCCTTCAAATGCTCGAAATCCTCGGGTGGGAGCTCGAATCGTCGAGCCGTCGCGCCGTCTCCTTCGCCTGCCTCCTTGCTCGAAGCGCTTTCCTCGGCGTCGGACTCTCTGCGCACGAATTCCAACTCCGTCCGCCCGGGAGCCGGCCTGAAGGCGTCCAGCGTGTCGCTCGAGAGAGCTTCATGGAGCGATTCTGATTGGCAGCGCTGCTCCGCGTGAATGGCCGGGTCGTATGCAAAGAAATTGTGCACGAGACGATCGACGAGGATGGGCCTCGCGAGGCACTCCTGAATCAGGAAGGGGTCGTTCCCCAAAGCGGCGTACAGCTTCCGCAGGCGGTCGGGCATTCCCGAGCTCCGGGATATGCGTTCCATCTCTTTCTGGAGCGCCTCGGCTGTCACGGGGGTTCGCCAGAACCGCGCGAGAACCGCCGACTGCTTGAGATACGTGTGCACCTTCCTTTCCAACGCATTCCGGGTCACTGCCTTCTCAAAGGGCTGTGCGCGTTGATCCAGAAAGGAGTAGTAGGCGCGATCGATCGCCTCCTGCGCCTTGACGCGTTCCTCGAAGGTCAGATCGCGGGCCAGAGCGGAAGGCACGGCCTGCCACACCGCGGCCAGCGTGATCGCGAGAGACACAACTACCTTGCGCATGGGAGCCCCCCGAATGCGTGCAGGAATGTTGGATACGGGTCGGGGAGGCGCGAGTCAAGCGAAATCGCGTCAGCGATTTCCGACTTGGCAAGGAATGGGATGGGGATTGTCCGCTTGCCGATGCCCACCGCCCGCTGCCCCGGCTACGTGATCGACCACGTCAAGGCGGTGAAGGAGGGCGGAGCGGGCGAGTCGTGGCGGACCGGGAAGGACGTGAAGGCCATGGTCGAGCAGGAAAAGAGGGCACCGTCACCCATATGCCAACGACCGCCTTGCACCCCAGCGGAGATTGCGAGTACCCCGGTTGCTTCCTGGCAACCCACACCCCTCCGCGGCCCCACCGAGTGGCGGTACGGTCTCGGCATGAACCGCACGGAAATGGGCGCGATTCTGTGCGACCTTCATCGCTGTTGGCGGCAAGGCGGGTCATAGGGAATTCCGGGCGCGCAACGAAGCGACATCAGAGCCGGCCGACAAGGCTTGCCACGCGAGCGAGACCAAGAAGATACCGCCCGGAGAGGTTCGAGGGGTCCAAGGTTGATGTCACGGTTCGCGGTATCATTCAGCAGTTCAGTCCTGGCTTCGGCGTAGCGGACAGGACCGTTCGGAGGAAAGAGTGCGTCACCGGCGCGATCAATCGGCACGACTCGCGCCGGACCATGCCGTGGGCTCCGATCTTGGAACGACGAGATCGCCCATCTTGAGGCCCGTCCCGACTGCGACGCACTATCGGATGTCCAGAGTCCGGCGCCACGGAACAGAGCCTGAAATCCACGTCCGGCGCGCGGTCCGTGCTCTCGGCTGGCGATTCAGAATGCACGTCAAAGATCTTCCGGGCTGCCCAGATATCGTGCTGGTCGACTTCCGCATGGTGCTGCGCGTTCATGGTTGCTTCTGGCACGGCCACCGCTGCAAGCGTGGTAGGCTTCCCACAACGAACCGAGCATTCTGGATAGCGAAGATCGAAAACAATCGTTCGCGCGACCGAAGAACCCAGCGACAGCTTCGGTCGTTGGGCTGGAGAGTCGTAACACTCTGGGAATGTCGCTTGCGGGCCTCTACCGTCGAGGCACTCGCGACCCAGCTACAGGGGCTCGAGCGGAAGTACGCGAAGGCTCACGAATGCGATCGCCCCTCTTAGCCAATGCGTCGCTCACAATCACGGCGATCGCTCGCGATAGCCGCGGCGGCACTGCATTCCCGATCTGTGACTGCACTGCCATCGTCCCGCCCTTGAACACATAACCCAGAGGGAACGTCTGAAGGCAGGCCGCCTCCCGCAGCGTGATGGCCCGGTTTGCGCGAGGGTGGAGGAATCGACCGCATGCCGGAGTCACGCATCTCGTTGTTAGCGTGGGAGCGACATCATCGTACTTCATCCGACCGTACGAACTGGCGGCCCCACCTTGCTTGATTCTCGAATGACACTCCAATTCGAGGTCGTCGTCAAGACTGGACCTGCTGCCTCCATTCACGGGAATGGACCTAATCCGCCTCGCGACGAGCACGGGATAGTCCGTTCGTGGCCGAGCCAAGCTGTCTTCGCATCTCCCGCGTCGCGCAAGCCGGAGCGCATCACGCACCGTACGGCGCCGACGGAAACCTCGAAGCCGCGGGTTGCGAGGCACCAACTGTGGTACGTTGTCATCGCTCGCGCCGTGGATCGCGATTAGCACAAGTCGACGCCTGCGCTGAGGCACCCCGAAATCCGCCGCGTCAACAATGTCGTGCCAGATTCCGTAGCCATATTCTCGCAGACGACAGACCAATAGCTTGAAGCGCCGATTTTGCCGAAGCGCCGGGACGTTCTCTATCACGACGGCCCGCGGTTGTACCACTGCCACGACGCGAGCAATCCGTAGCACAAGCTTATTCCTTGGGTCCCGCGCGAACATCTCCCGAGCCAGCGACGAAAAGGTCTGACACGGTACGCATGCAGTCAGGATGTCCAACTCGCCAGGCTCCAGCCCGGTCTCTTGGAGGAGAGTCGACGGGTCTAGTTTCAGCAGGTCATCTGCGAGCAGCTTCACTTCAGGATGGTTTGCGGTGTACGTGGCCCGCGCATCGTTGTCGATGTCCAGTGCCGCCAGGACTCGGATTCCTGCAGCCTTGTAACCCGTCGTGACCCCACCCGGCCCGGAGCAGAGATCGATTGCCGTGAACGGCCGACCGTTTATTGCTCTCACTCAACCGCCTCTGCTTCCCCGAGCGGCGGGAGGCTCTGAATTCGGGCATCCTCTGGCACACGTCGCTTGACGGCCGTCAGGAATTCCCTGTGAATGCGCTCGGCGACATCGAGGAGTTCTGTCCAGGTACGCACGGTGATGCCTTCCTTCGCAGCGGTTTCTCTCCATCTGACTCCAGCGTCAGGGGAAATGTGATGCCCGACCAGGACTCCCTCGTAACGATTGGGTTGTCCTGGCTGACCTGGCGCCTGCTGTCTTAGGTATCCCAAGTAATTGATGATCTGGACAATTTCGTTCTGGCCGATTACCTTACTCGGTCGCTTGACTTCCACGATCAAATACCGGCCGCGGCTCGAGACGCAGAAGAAATCCACTCGCCTGTCCGAGTCTGGATCAGCCGATCTGTCAAGCCCGAAATGCTCAACGAGAAGTGTTTCGAGCCCCTTTTCATGATCTACGACGAGCCATTCCGGATCGATGAGCCACGGATGCTGGAATAGAAAGTTCTGCATGTCTGGCTTCTCAGGGACGTCCTTCTCGATCATCTCCTGGAACTTTCGGATCACTTCCACGCGAGCACGCACGACCTCGGCGAGCTTCACCGTTTCAAAAACATCAAGTTCTGTTACGAGCTTCAGGACCTGATCTCGCTCCGCTTGATCGGCCTGTCCGAGGGCTTTGACGAGGGCGAAAAAGGAGCTGTCTTCGAAGGCGCGCAGAACGAGGTCCAGCAGCTCTCGGGCTCGATCAGGATCGTCGGTCATGCTCTCGATGGAGGCGAGCTTGCGTATGACCTCGCGGGCTTCCTTCTGTTCGACCGGTCGGAGTCGAGAGATTCGTTCCCCGACCCGCTTGTCCAGACTCGTGAGCGTCGCCTCCAGACGCTTCTCGTTGGTTTGCACGCGGAGTTCGGCCCATTCGCTCAGCCTCTCCCGTATTTTGGCCTGCCCCCACTTTAGCAACGCCTCGGGGAGAGGCTCCGTCCAGACGATCCCCTGGCGGTCAGTACCGACAAAGTCCCGCTCGCTATCAAGCTGGTCAGCGCAGACTTCTCCCGTCATGTACTGCATCCCGGCTTGTCCATGGGCCCCGCCCGAGAGGTCGAAGAAGAAGGGAGTTTGTGCCATCTTGTCCCGAACGAGGATGCTGACGCCGCGTGCGTTCTCGCGACGGATGGGCTTTTCGGTGAATCCTATCCACCATTTCACACCACCTACACCCGGCACGTCCTCCCATCCTCCGTTCGGTCCTTCGAATCGAAACTGCAGGGGCGGGCTGTAGGTTTCCAGGACCTTTCCGTTGATTTCGACCCGGAAGCCCTTGCCGAGGATCGAGAACCTCCGCGACATGGACTCGCGGAAATCGTCCTCGTCTATCGGCCGCGTGATTTGCAGGTCGGTCAAGAGAACGAGTGTCCCGTTCGGCTCGCTCGTCTCGCCGTCCTCGATGACCGAGGGCTCGTAACTTTGGACGAGCTCGGCCTGACCACCCTTAGTCATCTGTTCGAAGTCCATCTGGAAATGCGTGACCCGTCCTGATCGTACTGTCCGTACATCTACAACTCGAGCGATGCCGAACCCCGCAAGCTTGCCCAAGCCCTTCCGACCCATCACGGTTCGGCCGACCTGCGTCTTCTCCCCTTCAGCCTTCCGGCGGTCGCGTCCGACGACGAGATATGCCCTCTGCACTTCATCCCAAGTCATTCCGCGGCCATCGTCAGCGACCTCGATTCGTTGGTCCTTCATGCCAACGCCGAAAGGGATCTTCACGACCACCTTCCTGGCATCCGCGTCCCAGGAGTTGGATATAAGTTCGGCAAGTGCGGGGACCGAGCCTCGGTACATGGACAGGCCGAGGTGTTTGACCAAGCCACCCGCATACTGCATCCGCAGATGACGAGAGGCTTTCACGTTGCTGACCGGCTGGCTAGCTGCCACCTCACGATTCTAGCCCAGTTCCCCGCCGCAATATAGGACCCAAATCCGAACGTGGTGAGCCACTTCGAATGGCCCAAGAACAACTGCACCCGGCCCACGCGATCGTCCCGACCGCCAACAGAAGTGCTCGATACCGGCTGATCGCGCTTGGTCCCCTTCGCACGGGCGTGCCTCCCATCCTGTGGAGTGGTCCGCAAAGCTCCGCGTCTCGAGACCACAACGTTTCGCGATCGTCGACACGGACGTGTTGCTGTGAGCGTTTTCGACGACCCGGGAAATCGCCGCGAACAACGAGACAATGCTGAGAAGGACCAGCTACGAATTCATCGGACGCCTTCACGTCGGAGGGCCGCTCCTTCTTGGGCCTAACCCGTCGCCACCCTCTTCGCCATCGCGATCGCCGCGCGAATCCCCTTCTCCACCCGCACCGCCTTGATCTGCGCCTTCTGCCTGGGCTTGAGGCTCCGCAGGTAGCCCATGTACTGGCCCTGGAGCTTGAGGGCGGCGCGGCGCTCGGGCGACAGCCCCAGCTTGCGCTTCTTTGGCACGTCCTCCGACGAGCCGCCCAGGCCCGCACCGTCAGTGAGCGCGACGAGCCGCCCGAGCGACCGGTCGATTGCGGCGAGGGACTGGCGGATGATGCGGATGTGCTTCGTGAACGGGTTGCGGGCGCGGTTCGGCATGGTGGATCCCCTACGTCAAGAGTGTGCGAGATCGGAGTACATCCATTGTCCGATGCACCTTAGTTCCTAGCGCGGTTTCGGGAACAATGCCAGCGTCTTGGCGCTCTTCGGCGTCGGTTGGAACTTCTCGCCGTCGAAAACAAAGTCGATTCGGTACTCCCGTGCCGAGGCCACCTTCGCCATTATCTCCGCCCGTGAGTCGTACGACGCCTTCAGACATGCCTCTCGCTCCGCTTTCGTAAGCCGTTTCAAACCAAGCGTGGCGGTAATCGAGAGATCGGCGAGTCCATCGCCGTTCAGATCGGGAAACTCTGCCGACTTGATTGCTGACCGTCGCACCGGTCCCGCAATCTCACCTTCCGCATCCAAGCCGCACGTCTCCGTCGAGTCGTCTGTCGTGAGAACAGGCGAGACGTTCGCTTTGCCGTCGGCGGAGAAGGCGACAAAGAAGACAGAGTCGAAGGACCACCCTTGTCCTCCCCATCCCCTTTCGCAGACGAGGAAGTTCCTACCGTCCGTGAAGCGGAGATCATGACAGCGGTCCGTGAGAAGCCCCTCCTCGTATGTCAGGAATCTCAGACGCACCGCCTCGAGCGTGAAGACGAAGCTTCCCCCGAAGTTCAAGGAGTGAGGTTCGCAGCCCGTTCCCGAAAGGACTACGTCGTCAGCGTGTGGAGAGGTGAAATGTCCGACGGTCGCTCGGTCGAGTGTCCACTTGAATCCCTCGCCGTGCTCGTCTCGGAATGCCGTGGTCGTCGGGCAACTGCCGCAGCCCGCTGGCGTTCCATCCGCCGACCTTACGATGTTGCCTCCCGGGCAGACTTGTCCCAACGCGCTCTCAACAACAGCCGGGGAAACGCTCGTCACGTTGATATCGAACGCTGATCTCGAGGCGCCTTGGGCCCAGGAAACTCGGATCGCCAAGAATGCGAAGATAAGTAGGTGCAGGCGACGGAACACCACGGGTCTTCCCTTCTGCGAGAAGCCGATCGTAACACAGGAGGCGCCTGGATTTGCCAAGTCTCCGATGGGTGTATGCTCATCGTCTACTTCTTTCACGTGGAGGGGAGCCCCATGAAGAGAATGCTCGCTGCCTGCATGATCATGCTCGCCGTGTTCGCTGTGCTCGTCGGGACGGTGGCTCTGGTTGCCACGACGTCGACGCCCGCGATGGCGAAGTGCGGGATCTGCCCGATGTATTGCTCCCCCGTCCTCTGCGATAACGGGAGGGTTTACTGCAACACGTGCCTGGCGGCGTGTGCGGGTGCTGGGCACTGCGTGCCGCTGTTCCCGCCGATCCCGCTGTAGCTGGCGGCTCCGGCCTGATCCTGTTGGGCCGACCGGCAACACGGATGTGTGCGCCAGCGCGGCTCGCTTGGAGCCCGCAGGCGAGAAGGCGAATTTCTGCGCCGGGCTCTCTTCCACGGTTGCATCTTGAGATGGTTACGGTCCGACCACTAATCGGCGCGATCCAACCGAACAGCCGCGGAGCTTTTCAAGCGGGCCCCAGACCGCACCCGGCACGCCGGCGAGTTCAACCCTCGAGGCCCCAGATCCTCACCTCGCCCGCGCCGCACTGCACGATCGCCCGCCCGAGGGCCATGATCAGCGCCACGATCCCGTCGATCCGGCCCGTGCTCTTCGCCTTGTCCGGCTTCAGGTTTCCCGCGGGATCCTGCCTCACCGAGACGTTGTCGGCCATCCAACGAAGAACCGGGTTCCCGGCGTGCCGCAGCCGCTTCGACAGCAACAGCTTCTCCAGCTCCTTGGTCGGCCCCGACATGTCCCGGAAGCCCTGGCCGAACGGGACGATCGTGATCCCGTCGCTTACGAGCTGCGACGTGATCTGGCTCGCGTTCCAGCGATCGACCGCGACCTCCCGGAGATCGTGGCGTGCCGCCAGCTCGTTGATCCACTTGCGGATCACGTCGTAGTCGGCGACGTTGCCCTCGGTGGCCTCGATGAACCCGTCCCGGACCCAGGCGTCGTACGGCACCTGGTCCCGCCTGGAACGCTTCGCGACCGTCTCCTCCGGCACCCAGAAGAATGGGAGAGCGTGGAACTGGTTGTCGCCGTCGACGGGCGGGAACAGAAGCACCAGCGCGGCGATGTCGGTCGTGGTTGATAGGTCGAGCCCGGCATAGCATTCGCGGCGGCGAAGTGCCTCCGGGTCCACGGCACCACCGCACGCGTCCCAGACCGTCAGATCGATCCAGCGCGTGTTCTGCTGGGTCCACTGGTTCAGGTGCAGCCGCCGGAACGTGTTCTGGTACGAGGGCGTCTCGGCGGCCTTGCGCGCCTCCTGCTCGAGGTAGTCGAGCTTCACCGAGACGTTGAGGCCCGGGTTGACCCGCTGCCACACCTCCCGGTCGCGCCAGTCCTCTTCGAGGGCCGCGCCGTAGATCACGGGCAGGAACGAGTCGTCCCGGATGACCCCGTCCCGCACCTTGCAGGCATAGTCGTGCAGCTCCCAGCAAATGCTCTCCCGGTCGTAGCCGGCCGTCGTGATCGCGAGGACGACCGGCTGCCGGCGGGCCCCCGTCGAGGTCGTGAGGACATCCCACAGCTCCCGGTTCGGCTGCGCGTGCAGCTCGTCGAAGATGACGCCGTGCGCGTTCTTTCCGTGCTTGGTCCCCACCTCGGCGCTGAGTACGTGGTAGGCCGAGCCGGTCCCCGGGACGACGATGCTTCGGCGATACACCTCAGAGATCCTGGACAGGTCCGGGGAGGCCTGGACCATGGTCTTTGCGAGGTCGAAAACGATCGCGGCCTGGTCGCGATCCGCCGCGGCGGAGTAGACCTCGGCACCCGGCTCGTGGTCGGCGTAGAGCAAGATCAGGGCGATCCCGGCGCCCAGGGTGGACTTCCCGTTCTTCCGGGGTACCTCGACGTAGACCGTACGGTACCGTCGCGTGCCGTCGGGTCGCTTCCACCCGAACAGCGGCCGGACGATCCTCGCCTTCTGCCATTCGTCCAGCTCGAAGGGCTGGCCAGCCCATTCGGCTTTCACATGTTCGAGGAACCGGGGGAAGAAGGTGACGGCGAGGTCGGCCGCCTCCTCGTCGAACCAGTACTCCCCTGCCCGCTTGGCCCGCTTGCTTACGCCAGCCATCGATACGCGTCGCTCGATCGATCCGGCTCGTCATGGATCGCGATGCGGGATCGCGACGCCGGGGTCAGGCCGAACTCCTGCTGGTACGCCCGGAGGACGAGCAGGAGGTTCCGGGCGATCGCGACCTGGGGAAACTGCTGCATGCACTTGAGCCGGTTCTGGTCGTCGCGGATGGGGTAGACCATGCCGTGCTTTGACAGAAACTCCTCGGCAGCCCGCCAGCCCACGAACGTGTGGCAGTAGGCGGCGAGCGCGTCCGCGTCGACCGGCGTCAGGACCCGCATCACGCGCAGCTGCGGGACGAGCCGTCTCCAGACCTTCCTGGCCTCGGGGGACAGCCACGCCGGGCAGTGCGGCGTCCCCTGCTGAGGCTTCGGCTCGCTCCGGTTGAGCGGCTTCTTTCCCGGGTTGCCGGCGAGGACCTTGAGCGCGGTCGGCTTGGGCGGCGGTCCGCGGCGGCCCATCACTCGTTACCTCGCCAGCCTTCGGCCTTCTTGCCCGTGAAGTCCTGCCACCGGGTGACGATGACGTCGCAGTAGGCGGGGTCAATCTCGATCAGGAATGCTCGGCGCCCGAGGCGCTCGGCTGCGATGAGGGTGGAGCCGGAGCCCCCGAATAGATCGAGCACGTGCTCGCCACGCTTCGACGAGTAGGTCATCGCGAGTTCGGCCAACTCGACCGGCTTCTCCGTGAGATGGATCATCGCCGGCGGAGCGACCTTGCGGACCCGCCAGATGTCTTGGGCGTTCGTGATCTCCGGGTTGAAGTAGTGCGCGGCACCCTCACGCCAGCCGTAGAAGCACCACTCGTGCGCGCCCATGTAGTCTTTTCTGGTCAGCACCGGCCATTGCTTGTCCCAGATGATGCCCTGGGAGAAGTAGAGCCCGGCGTCGAGGAACGCCGACGGATAGTTCAGGAGGTTCGCGTATCCGCCCCAGATGTAGAACGACCTCCCGGGCTCGAGCGCGTTCGCCATGTTCTTGAACCAGTCCCGGAGCTTCCCGGCAAACTCCTCGGGCGGCAGGTAGTCGTTCTCCAGGACCCGATCGCGGGCCCGCATCTTTCCTGTCGGATGCGCCTTCTCCGGGTGCCTCGCGAGGTCGAGGGCCTGGTGGTGACCTCTTCCTCCCGGTACGTTGCCCTTCGTGACGAGCCCCGCGGCGATGGCGTTGTTCGACCGGGGCTCCACTTTCACGTTGTACGGCGGATCCGTGTTGACGAGGTGGATCCGCTCATCCCCAAGAAGCAACTCCACGTTCATCGGGTTGGCGCTGTCCGCGCAAAGCAGCCGGTGCGTCCCGAGGATAATCAGGTCGCCCCGCTGCGTGGCAGGCTCGTCAGGAGGCTCCGGGATCTGATCGGGGTCGGTCAGGCCGTCCGCCGGGACGTCGCCGCCGTGGACTAGCTGGTCGATCTCTTCGGCGGTGAAGCCGGTGAGGTCGAGGTCGGCACCGACCTGCTCCAGCTCGGCGAGGACCGCAGCCAACTTCTCCTCGTCCCACTCGCCGTGGATCCGGTTGAGCGCGAGGTTGAGCTGCCGCTCGGACGGGTCGTCGAGTTCGACGTAGACAACCGGGAGCGTGTCGATCCCCTCGGCCTCGGCCGCCTTGACCCGCTGGTGGCCGCCCACGATGTGGCCGGAGCGCCGGTTGACCACCACCGGCTCGACGGTGCCGAAGAACCGCAGGGACCGACGGAGGGCGTCCAGGTCGTGGTCGGAGATCTTTCGAGGGTTGTAGGGGGCGGCCATTCCGGCCAGGTCGGAAGTGGACAGGTGGTCGATCTGCATTCGTCCTGACCCCTTTTCAGCCCGCT
Organism: Terriglobia bacterium; assembly: GCA_020073205.1. Classification (NCBI taxonomy): domain Bacteria; kingdom Pseudomonadati; phylum Acidobacteriota; class Terriglobia; species Terriglobia bacterium. Next base: position 20,790 of record JAIQFR010000039.1, on the reverse strand, counting down.
TCTGGCCCCTCCTTCCTGGAAGCGGGCGGAATCTCAACGTTGTCTAGCGCTACCCCCGCTTGTGCTTACCCCATCGCCGTCCTCGGATTTACGCTCTCCCGCATGGTTTTGGCTGAATGGCAGGCATGGCAGAGCGCCTGCAGGTTCTTCGGATCATCCGTCCCGCCGGCCCGCTTCGGTACGATGTGGTCGACGTCCGTCGCGTGGCCACCGCAGGCACGGCACACGTGCTGGTCGCGTCGCAGGATCTCCTGCCGCAGGACAAACCACCCGCCCGCGTAGCCGCGTTCCTTCGTCCCAGGCCGGTTCGCGTCCTGCCGGTGGTACTCGTCGCGCTGGTGCTCGGGGCAGAACCTCTCATGGGTCAGCGCGGGGCATCCAGGCCAGCGGCAGGGCTTGGCAGGTCGAGTCGGCACCCTACGTTCTCCGTGCAAAACGAAAGCCCGCCCCCTCCCCCTGTACAGGAAGGGGCGGGCTGTGTGTCTCGGGCGTCCTTGACGGGTGCATTGTCACAATAAATGGCTCGCAGGTCAAGGGATTGTCCAGCCGTGAACAGCAGCGGGTGGGCTTGCTCCCACGCTTTGGAAACTTTGTCAGGTCGAGAAGCGAGATACAATCGAGGTTGATGTGGGCCCGGCACCCGTGGCCACGGGGCTGGCCTTCCCGAGCCGGCAGCCGGGCCCCATTTCTGAATCGGGACCGCCACGGGAGGCGGGTATGTCTAGCCGCACCGACCCTCCGGAGCCCCTTGCACGCAAGAGGCGAACTCGCTCACATGGCGTCACGATGAAGTCCGCCCAATATGCGGCGCACGTGGTAGCCGAGCTTGATGCGATGCCGGCAGCATGGGAAACATGGAAGCCGGACGCGACATGGACACTCCGCAAGATCGCGGAGGAACGAGCACAGACCACGAATAGATCGATGATCGCCGCGATGGACGTGGACGAGAGAATGTACAACGCTCGCCTTGACGTCCTGAACGCGCCCTTCACGTTCGACGCAGCCCAAAGCAAGCCGCTTGAGGAACTGGGCGCATTCCCGAGGCTCCGGCGAGACCTGGAGGTGCTGATTCAGTGGCACCGGCTCGAGTCGAAGCCTCTTGAGATCGCGCGAGTCCCGCGCGCCGGTGAAAGAACCCGCCGCGAGTGGGAGCGGCTGCGCGATGCACTTCGGCGCGTCGAGGGTTTGGCGGAGGAAATCGCGTCCTGGGGCCTCGCACACCGACTCAACATGGAACGATTCAAGCCGCACCGATACATCGACGTCTCGATGACGCCCCTGCTCGATGACCTGACCCCTTGGCGCGAGGCGAGCGAACGGCTCCTGGCGGCGCCGCCGCCCGGCGGCCGGCGCGAGGAATTTCTCCGCGATGTGCTCGCCGTCGCTGTCGCGCTCGTGGTGATACGTCACCAGGTACCTCTCTCGCGTTCAAGGCTCTACCGCACCGCGCTCCGCGCTGTGCTGGACGCCACGGGGCAAGCCATCGGCGATAAGGCCTTCTCAAAGCTCGCGTCCGCTGTTGCCGTCGCCGCGCGCCGGGTTGCAATCTCAGCGCCGCTGAACGCCCCACACGCCTGACCTGCACGGACCCCTTCCGCGCACAATTTCCGCGCAGAAACGGGAGCACCAACGCTCTTTCGGCGGTGGTCTACTTCTGATGGAGTGACGCCATGGAGAATCATCCGGTCGATGGGATCGAGCGGTTCACGGCTACTGGGGCCCGCGTGATCGACTGGTGCCGAGTAAAGGAACTCTGCCCGCCATTCACGAAGGGTGACGTGTTCCGAAAACTCAAGAACGGGATGTTGCGGGGGAAGAAGCTCAATGGAGTGCTTCTGATCGATGGGCGCAGCGTTCGCGACCTGATAGCGAACTCGCCGGCATGGAAGCCGAAGAAGACCCTCCCGTGACCACCACGCTCGACGCCGCCCGTGACTACTTTCGGCACGGTTGGATGCCGCTCCCGGTGCCGCACGGAGAGAAGGACCCGAATCGCAGGAGATGGCAGGAATTTAGGACCACCGAAGCCGAGCTGCCGAGGTACTTCGAGAACGGCTCGAATATCGGCATTCTCACTGGCGAACCGTCGAACGGTCTCGAGGACGTGGATCTCGACACCCTGGAGGCCGTTGCGCTCGCTCCGAGCTTCCTCCCGCCCACGAGCATGCGGTCAGGGCGGTTCAAGCGACATTGCTCGCACTGGTGGTTCCGTGTCGTGGGAGCCATCCCGAGCAACGCCACGTTCAAGGACGTGGACGCCGATAAGACCACGTTGCTGGAGCTTCGGGGGAGCGGCCGGCAGACCGTCGTGGCCCCGAGTCGGCATCCAGACGGAGACGAGTACTGTTGGGATGGCCCGCTCGAGCCGCTGGACATTACCGGGGACAAGCTGCTCGAAGCCGTTCGAATGCTCGCCGGCGCGACGATCTTCGCTCGTCACTGGCCGAGGGGTCCCAGCTCCCGGCACGATATCGCGAACGCGCTCGGCGGGATGCTTCTACGGGCTGGATGGAGCGAGGACCGGGCGGCCGAATTCACCACATCCGTCGCTCGGGCAGCAGGAGACGAAGAGGCAGGCCTGCGAGCGGACGATGTTCGCGCGACCGCGAGACGCATGAAGCAAGGCATCCCGACGACTGGGGTGCCGACCTTGGCCGAGCTGCTCGGCAAGCCTGTAGTGACGAAGGCAAGGGACTGGCTCGGTCTTCGACCCGAGCCCACAAGCGACGCGAAGGCCGCTGTTGAGGAGGATAACGAGGCACACCTGACCGAGCTAGGACTCGCCCAGCGAATTGTCAGGCAGCACGGCGCCAGCGTGCGTTACTGCTTCGAGTGGAAGAAGTGGTACGCCTGGTCCGGGACCCGCTGGGAACACGACGCTGGCGCGAATCTCTGGCGGCTGGCGAAGGACACGGTGCGGACGCTCTACCGGGAAGCCGGAGCGGAGCCGCACGCGGGCCAGCGGGCGAAGGCCGTCGCCTTCGCGCTGAAGTGCGAGAAAGAAAACTGCATCAGGGCCGCACTGAGTCTTGCGCGATCTGAGCCCAACATCCCCGTCGCGACCACAGATCTGGACCGCGACCGATGGCTCTTGAACACGCCGAGCGGGACCGTGGACTTGCGGAACGGCACGCTGCGTCCGCATCGGCGCGAGGATCTGCTGACGAAGTTGTGCGCGACGCCTTACGATCCCACGGCAAAGGCGCCGACGTGGGAGCGGTTTCTCCTTCGCATCTTCAACAACGACGTCTCCCTGATCCTCTACCTCGAACGACTTCTCGGCTACGCGATCACCGGGACGGTGCAAGAGGAGATCCTCGCGGTCTTTTACGGCCGCGGGGCCAACGGCAAGAGCACGCTGACCGGCACGATCCACGGCACCATCGGCTCGGACTACGCCGGCGTGATGCCGCACCACCTCCTGGTGCACGAGAGGAAGGACACGCACCCGACCGCGTTCGCTGATCTCCGTGGAAAGCGGTTCGTCTACACCCACGAGTTGGACGCCGGCGCCCGGTTGTCCGAAGGACTCGTGAAGCACCTCACCGGAGGCGACCGCCTGAAAGCCCGCAGGATGAAAGAGGACTTCTGGGAGTACGAGCCAACCCACACCGTGTTTCTCGGAACGAACAGCAAGCCGATCATTCGCGGCACCGATGACGGGATATGGCGCCGTGTCCACCTCGTCCCTTGGACGGTGCAAATCCCCAAGAACGAGCAAGACACCCAACTCCGGACGAAGCTGCTTGCCGAGGCTCCTGGCATCCTCCGATGGCTCGTCCAGGGAGCCCTCGACTGGCAATCGATGGGACTCGCACCCCCGGCGCCCGTCGTGGACGCCACCGCAAACTACAGGAACGAGTCGGACACCCTCGGCGACTACCTCTCGACCTGCCGACTGGATCCACAAGCCTGCGCGCCGGCCAAGAACCTCTACGAGAGCTACACCAGCTGGCACAAGTCGAACCTCGGCGGGGACCCGATGACCCAAACCCTCTTCGGACGACTCCTGGCAGAACGCGGGTTCTCCAAAGGCAAGGACAAGAAGACCAGCTGCGTCGTCTGGCTGGGGATTGCGATATGAGCCGCCCCCAACGTTCCGGAGGGTTCGGAGGGTTCGGAGGGTTTTCTCGCATAAGCACTCATGCGCGCGCGCGTGTGTCCGCGAACCATGGGAACTATCCGAACTATCCGAACCCTCCGGAGAGGCATCGCTCGATGCTCGTCCGGACCCGAGCGGCTTTCGCGTGCTGGGTCGAGTCGTACGCCGTTCGCCCACCGCAGCCGCACGCCCGGAGGCTTTCCCTTGCCCCCAACCGCCCCACCACGCGCCACCAGGCGCGCCACGCGGGCAACCAGGGGGGTAGCCGGTCAGGAACCCTGGAACCTCTTCGAAGGTCCGCGTCGCCCGTCGAACGCGCGCGGCCGAGGGTTTCGGGGTAGGGGGGGGTCGGCATGAATAGCGCGCCGTTCCGCGCCTTCACCCTCGTGGAGGCCCCCGAAACTGGGCACAAAAGGGCCCCAAGATGGGGCCTAAAGAGAGGGCCCGCTCGGTGGGATTCCGGCGGGCCCAGGTGGCGCGGCGGGGTCGGTCTACGCGCCCTTGGTGGCCTCGATCCCGGCGTCGATGGCGGCCTGGACGCCCTTGAGGTCACCGTTCGCGGCGCACACGAGAACCTCCCGGGCGAACGCCGACCCTCGTCTCGGGCCCGCCGCAGCGTGAATGGCCCTGGCGTGTTCGGGGTGAATCCGGATCGCGAATGTTACGAGCGGCCCTTCGTTCTTCGGAGCCTTCGGGGCCTTGGGCGGCTTCCCCTTCCTCTCGGCCTTGCCCTTCTTCGCGACCTTCGTCTCGCTCTTCTTGGTCTCGGACATGTCAACCTCCGTCGCGGTGGACGCGGGCGCCTCGATCCCGAGGGCCATCCTCAAGGCGTCGGGCGGCGCGTCGTCCGCGGTGAATTCATTCCAGTGGGTGGTGCAGATGCTGTGACCGAGGTAGCTCAAGTCGGCCTCGGCCCGGCACCTGGTGATCTCGCAGCGGTCGTCCACAGGTCAGCGCCCGGCGTGGAAGCCGCGGTGATGGCACGTCTCGCACGAGAACACGATGCCGTCGTCGGGGTTAGTGAACGTCGGCCCCAACCCGAGGCAGCTCCACGCCCACGGCGTGAACGACGCTTCCGTTCCGACATGCGCCCCGCAGTACACGGCGCCGCTGTCGCTGATGTAGAGGCATGCGGGATCGAACCCCTCGCCCGGCCTCAGGTCGTGTGGTTGCTGGCGTGGAATCGGGCTGATGATCTTGGCCATGGTGGGTCCCCTCTACCATCGCTGATTGAGCATGACCACGAACCCGAGGACCCTTTCGCCGTCCGCGTAGATCCGAACGATCCGCACGCGCTCGCCGTCTCCGGAGCGCTCCGCCACGACCCTCACACCCCGGTCGTTTCGGGACAACTCGATCGTTCCGCCGGGCTTCAAGGAATCGATCTTCTGGTCCGTGGTGGTGGCCTTCTTCGTGGCGTCTCGCATTGTGTTTTCCTCCGTTTGCACCATCATCAATGCGCTTCTCTGCGCGACGAATCCACTCAATTCAGGCCGAAATTCGGTGATTTACACGGGCATCGCCTCACCATCGGCTGTGGAGCAATTGACGGCTTGGCGGGGACGAATGGCGGTGGTCCGCGCGCCGGGGCGCCACGTGGCTAGGACCCGCCGCCGGGCGCACCAGGGGCCGCCCAGGCCGCCCACGGGGCGATCGTCGGGCCTGCGGCTCGCCACACCGCCAACGACGCTCGCCAGCGACGACGGCACCGCCATGAAGATCGTGGAAGTCGAAAGCGAGGCCTCCTCCCCTGCCCGGGTCGACCTCGCGCTTCGGACCCTCGCGCGATTGATGCTTCGCGCCCACGCAGCCGAACCTGTGCCGAATACGAAAGTCCTTGAACTTCGGGCCCACACACGCCCTGATCCTGGTGATGAAGCCGCCTAGAACCGCCGCCGATGCCATCGTCGGCGCTCGCCGCGCGGTGGCGTACGTCCGTCGCTCGACGGATAGGCAGGACCAGAGCATCAGCGACCAGCGCCGTGCCATCGAGAAGCACGCGGCCGACCACGGGTTCGAGATCGTCGGGTGGTACGAGGACGACGCAATCTCTGGAGCCTCGGTTGACGCGCGTGCGGGATTCAGAAAGATGCTCGCCGACGCGCAGGCCCCGGGCCGAGCATGGCGATTCGTCCTCGTCTACGACGTCTCTCGCTTCTCTCGCGGCGACCTCGACGAGGCCGGCCATCTGCGTTACCAGTTCCGGGAGGCCGGGGTCGAGGTCATCTACTGCAACGAGAACCTGACCGGCGGCGACGCTGACGATCTCGTCGTCGGCGTGAAGCAGTGGATGGCGCAGAAGTACGTGAAGGACCTCTCGAAGATCACGATTCGCGGCCAGGTCACCCACACCGAGGCGGGCGCGTGGTGCGGCGGCACGCCGGCGTACGGCTACGATCTCCTGTACCACGACTCCACGGGGCGGCCCTACCAGCGCGTCCGCTGGCTCGAATCGGGCGACAAGGAGGTGTACGACATCGAAGGGCGTCTCACTCGCGTTCTGCCTCGGGGCGAGCGCCTCAATTCCAGCAAACGGGACGTCGCGCGGCTTCTTCCCTCGACTCCGGAACGGATCGCGGTCATCCAGCGGATCTTCCGCGAGTGCGTCGAGCTCGGTCGGGGATGCAGGTGGATCGCGTGCGGTCTCAACCGCGACGGCATCCCTTCTCCTCGAAATGGAAACTGGTCCTCGAACGCCCACTCGATGTGGAGCCTCAGCACCATCCGGGAGATCCTCCGAAACCCGGCGTACCGTGGCGATTCGGTTTGGAATCGGAGGACGTTCGCGCGGTTCCACCGCGTGCGGGGTGGGGTCGCCGTCGAGCGGCCCCGGGTCGACGCGGACAAGCCGAGGGAGAACGCCCAGGTGGACTGGATCGTCGTGCCGGGCACTCACGACCCCTTGGTCCCGCCATCGAGCTTCGACCGCGCTCAAGAACTGATGCAGGCACGAGCCAGGAACGTCGGGCCGAGGAACGCTCGTGCGGGGAACGGCATGCGATCCCCGTTCTTGCTTTCCGGCCTCGTCACCTGCGCCCGATGTGGACAGGCCTACCAGGGCCGGACGGTCAACAGCACGAAGCACCGCAAGGACGGCTCGAAGATCAAGACGCTGTACTACGCCTGCGGCGGCTGGGTCATGAAGGGTGCCTCGGCCTGTGAGAAGTTCCTCCTGCGGAAGGAGCCCCTGGAGGAGCTGCTGATGGAGACGATCCAGGGGCGGCTCCAGACGCTCCTGACCGGCGAGGGCGAGACGGTCCTCCGCGAGTACATCCAGGAGGAGATCGCCAACCAGGGCCAGGATCCCCGCCGCGAGATCACGACGATCCGGGACCGAGTGGCGGCGATCGACCAGAACGCCAGCGTGCTCTTGGAGGGGTTGTCGCCCGAGACGAGGGCCTTCGTGGACACGAAGCTGCGCGACCTCGGGAACGAGCGGCGTCGGCTCCAGGACCGCCTCCAGGAGCTTGAGACGGCCCCCTACGAGCCGATCGACGTCGAGTTGGTCCTCCGGGAAGGCCTCGCCTCGCTACGCAATCTACCGCGTATGTTGGAGTCGGGGAGCCTGGAGGAGCGGAAGGAGTTCGTGCGCGCGTTCGTGGGCGGCGTGAAAGTCATGCCGGAAGAGGCGCGCCTCGAGCTGGAGATGCGCAGGTTCCCCGCCGTCGCGCTTCCGCGGCCGGGAAACTCTGCCTGTCAGGTGGTAGCGGGGGCAGGATTTGAACCTGCGACCTTTGGGTTATGAGCCCAACGAGCTACCGGACTGCTCCACCCCGCGTCAAGTGTGCTCGGACGATCGGAGAGTATACCAAACACCGTCCGCAGATCAAGGCCCCGCGGGACCGGGCGTGTCCCCTAGTCCCTCGGCACGTCCGGCTTGGCGGCTGGCGCCTTCTTCACCGCCGGCGGAGGAAGCGCCAGGCCGCCGCCGGGCACGCAATTCTCCTCGCGCGGGAGGAGGAACGTGATCTCGCCGGGCTTCACGAACCCCAGCTCCTCGCGGGCGATCCGCTCGATGGCGTGGGGATCGTTCTTGAGGCGGTCCACCGCCTGCCTCAGCTCCATGACCTGGATCTGCTTCCGCTCGACCGCGGCCTTCAGGGACGCCAGCTCCTCCCGGCTCCGGCGCACGGCGAAGTAGCCGTGGTTGCCCACCAGCGCCTCGACGGAGCCGGCGACGAAGAGGGTCGCCAGGAAGAGGCCGACCACGCCGTGCAAGAAGCGGCGGCGCCGCTCGCGGTCCGGGTCGGGTGCCTTGCCGGGCGGGGGGTCCTCGGCGGGACGCGCGTCCGACGGGAACAGCGGATCGGAGCGCGCGTCGCTCGGAACTCCGCGCGGCCACGGCTCGCCGCCACGCCTCCGGAAACGCAGGAGCCTTCCCATCGAGGCGCCCGCCCCCCTCCCCGTCCGAGACCTACTTCCGGCCGAGCCGCGGGAACGCCGAGCGGCCCACGTACCGGGCATCGTCCCCCAGCTCCTCCTCGATCCGGACCAGCTGGTTGTACTTCGCCGTCCGCTCCGACCGACAGGGCGCGCCGGTCTTGATCTGCCCGAGATTCAGCGCCACCACGAGGTCGGCGATGAAGCTGTCCTCGGTCTCGCCCGAACGGTGCGAGACGACGCACGAGTAGCCGGCGCGCAGCGACATCTGCACGCAGTCCAGGGTCTCGGTGACGGTGCCGATCTGGTTCAGCTTGATCAGGACGCTGTTCGCGATCCCCCGCTCGATCCCCTTCGCGACGATCGCGGGGTTGGTCACGAACACGTCGTCGCCGACGATCTGGATCTTCTCGCCGAGGGACCGGGTCATGAACTTCCACCCGTCCCAGTCCCCCTCGGCCATCCCGTCCTCGATGGAGACGATCGGGTACTTCTTGACCCAGGCCTCGTAGAGGGCGCACAGCTCGGCGCCGGTCTTCTTCGGCTTCTTCTCCGCGGCGAGGACGTACTTGCCCCCCTCGTAGAGCTCCGACGCGGCGACGTCGAGGGCGAGCACCACGTCGCGCCCGGCCTTGTACCCGGCCGCCCCGATCCCCTCGACCAGGACCTCGAGCGCCTCCTCGTTGCTCTTGAGGTTCGGGGCGAAGCCGCCCTCGTCCCCCACCGACGTCGCGAGGCCGCGCTTCTTCAGGACCCCCTTCAAGGCGTGGTAGCACTCCGAGCCCATCCGGTACCCCTCGGCGAACGTCGCGGCGCCGACGGGGACGATCATGAACTCCTGGACGTCCACGTTGTTGTCCGCGTGGGCGCCGCCGTTCAACACGTTCATGAACGGGACCGGGAGGTCCTTCGTGTTGGACCCGCCGAGGTAGCGGTAGAGCGGGACGCCGACGCTCTCGGCCGCCGCGCGCGCCACGGCCATCGAGACGCCGAGCATCGCGTTCGCCCCCAGCTTCGACTTCGTGGGGGTGCCGTCCATCTCGATCATCGCGTTGTCGATGAACACCTGGTTCAGCGCGTCGAGGCCGCTGAGGGCCGGGCCGATCACCTTCTCGACGTTCTCGACCGCCTTCAGCACGCCCTTGCCACCGAACCGCTTCACGTCCTTGTCCCGAAGCTCGAGCGCCTCCCGCGAGCCGGTCGACGCGCCGGACGGGACCGCCGCCCGGCCGATCGTGCCGTCCTCGAGGACGACGTCCACCTCGATGGTCGGGTTGCCCCTGGAATCGAGGATCTCGCGCGCGGAGATCTCGTCGATCATCCCGGCACGGTGCCCGCATCTGCATGTCACGTTCGCCGATCTCCTTTCGTCGAGCGCCGGCATCGACCCGGCGCGCCCCGAGGGGTCGCGGGCGGCATCCGCACCGCCCCGCGCGACTATAGCGCAGCTCTCTTCGTCGGCTCAAGGAGATAGCTCGACTTTTTCGCCGATTCCCCGTGCTAGCATCCGCTCGAGGAGGCTGCGGGATGGCGTCCGAAGGTCACGGCTTCGCGATCGTGCTCACCACCGCGGGAACGGACGAGGAGGCCTCGCGGATCGCGGCGGGGCTCGTCGAGCGGCGCGTCGCCGCCTGCGTCAACGTGGTGCCGGGCGTCGTCTCGCACTATCGCTGGAAGGGCGAAGTCCACCGCGACGACGAGCGGCTCCTCTTGATCAAGACCGCGGAGCGGCTGCTCCCGGAGGTGGGGCGCGCGATCCGCGAGCTGCACTCCTACGAGCTGCCCGAGGTGGTCATGGTCCGGATCGGTGGCGGCGACGAGGAGTACCTGGCGTGGCTGGCCGAAGGGCTCGCGCCGGAGACCGGGGACGGCCCGCCCGTGGGGGGCTGACCCCCGCGGACGGGCCGGAAGGGCGAATCGATCAGTCGTGGCCCTTGCCGTGGTCTTTGCCGTGGCCCTTGCCATGGCCGTTGTCGTGCCCCTTGTCGTGGCCGCCGTTCCCCTGGCCCCGGTTGTCGCCGTGGTCGTCGTGGCCGCCCTTGTGGCCGTGGCGGACTTGGTATTCGCTGACCATCAGGTCGCGGACGTTCCGCCCAGAGGCGCGCCAGCGCATCGCGTCGTCCACCGGGACGCCGTAGTACTCGTGGGCCATCCGGACCGCGACGAGGTTCCGCACGTCGGCGTCGGGGAGCACCATCATGTACTTCGGATTCTGGCGGTGCTTCCTCCAGTGGCCGTACGCCCTGCCGTAAGGCGGACCGGGGTCGTGCGCGACCGGCACGAACCACGCGTCCACGGGCACGCCGAGGCGAAGCCCGACGTCCCACCAGGAGAGCCCCTGGCGCCGGAGCGCGAAGATCACGTCGGGCGAGCGGCGCGACTGCGTCGAGATGAAGAGGCTGACCGCGAGGTCGTCGGGGTTCGTGTACCGGGTCCCCCATTGCTCGACGACCGGCGGCGCAACGTCGAAGTACCTCGAGCTGATGTTGAAGAAGACGCGGCCGGAGTCCCCGAGGGGAACGCTGGCGCCCAGATCCACGTCGACACCGGCGCGTGCCGCCGGCGCGAGCGCCGACCCGAGAAGACACAATGCCGCTGCGAGTAGTGCGGTCGAAATCAGCCGTGCTCTCATGGTCTCAGCCTCCAACCCTCGCCTCGCGAGGATCTTGCCCTGACGCGACTCAATCTTAGTTCCGCCGGCTCCGCGGGCAAGGAGAGGATCGGAGAGCACGCCACGTGCCACGCGCGGCCGGAAGACATCTTCTTTGTTCTGCTGCCGGTCCGGCCGCCCCTTGCAATTACGGGATCGTGATCCGTCCCTGGACGGACTGACCGGCGTCCTCCGAGGAGGTCAGGGCTTCGTCTCGAGCGCGATCTTGAACTGCGTCGCCTTGTACGCCTCGCCGTTCACCCCGTCCAGGACCAGCCGGAACGTCCCCTGCCGGTTCGGCCGCAGGGGGAACACACGGGGACCTCCGTTCGCGGCGCCGAGGAGACGGCCCTCGTCGTCGAGCAGGACGATCGCGAGGCCGAACATCTGACGGGAGGAGCCGAGGTTCGAGATGGAGATCTCGGCGCGGGGAACGCCGCCGGTCCTCAGGCCGGGCACGCCGGTGCTGGAGGGGAGAAAGATCTGGATGGAATCGAGGCGGAGCCCCCCCTCCACGCTCTCCCCGACCTGGAGCACGATGTCCGGCTTGAACTGGTAGGTCTTCGTCAGGAGCGCCGCTCGGGCCGAGGCGCTCGAGGCCGTAAGGAGCGCGGCCGCCACGACAGCCATCGCGATGCGTCGTCTCATTCCCACCTCCGTGCTACGGGCGGCGCGGCGATCGGGGGCCGCCGGTCCCGACCGCCCATTATGTCAGGCTACCGCGGGTCGCGCCGCGCTTGAAGCGCCCGGAGCGCCCCCCGCTCTTCTCGAGGAGTACGATTTCCCGGATGGCGGACGCGCGATCCACCCCCTTGGTCATGTCGTAGAGGACGAGACAGGCCCCCGAGACCGCGACCAGCGCCTCCATCTCGACGCCGGTCACCCACCGCGCCTCGACCGTCGCGGTGACCACCGCCTCCCGGTTCCCGGCGTCGAGGTCGATCGCGACGTCGAGATGGTCGAGCGGCACCGTGTGGCAGAGGGGAATCCACTCGCTCGCGCGCTTGCCGGCCGCGATCCCCGCGATCCGCGCCACCGCCAGCGCGTCCCCCTTCGCGAGCCGGTTCCCGGCCAGGAGCCTGAAGGCCTTCGCGCCCAGCGCGAGCCTCCCCCGCGCCACCGCCCGGCGGCGCGTCACCCGTTTTCCGCCCACGTCGACCATCCTCGCCTCTCCCCTGGCGTCGACGTGCGTGAGCCTCGCCATGCGGACCTCCTTCCTCGCTCCCATCCCGCCGGCGCCGCGGGACCGCGGGCGGTTGCTCCCCCGGGGCAGGCTGCGGTACCGTAAGGGTTCGTCGAAACGCAACCCTACCTCCGGCCGCGAATCCCGCGTCCGGCGGACAGCACGCGGAGGATACCCGAATGAGCGACCCCCTGGCACACCTCGAGCCCCGCTCCGTGTGGGAGCAATTCTCCGAGATCCTCCGCATCCCGCGCCCGTCGGGGCACGAGGCTGCGGTGGCCGGGCACCTGACCGCGGTGGCCGCGCGCCACGGCTTCAAGACCTCGAGCGACGGCGTCGGCAACCTGGTGATCGACGTTCCCGCGAGCCCCGGCCGGGAGAAGGCGCCGGTGATCGTCCTCCAGGGGCACCTCGACATGGTCGCGGAGAAGAACAAGGACGTGACCCACGACTTCATGAAGGACCCGATCCGCCCGAGGATCGTGGGCGAATGGGTGCACGCCACGGGCACCACGCTGGGGGCGGACAACGGGATCGGGGTCGCGTCGGCGGTGGCCGCGGCGGTGGACCCGAAGGTAATGCACGGCCCGCTCCAGCTCCTGTTCACGGTGGACGAGGAGACCGGGCTCACGGGGGCGATGAAGCTCGACGGCTCGATGTTGCGGGGCAAAACCCTGCTGAACCTCGATTCCGAGGAGGACGGGGTGCTGTTCGTCGGCTGCGCTGGAGGCGCCGACACGCACCTCTACTTCACCCCGGCCTGGACCTCCCCCGCCCGCGGCGCCTCGCCATTCGTCGTCGAGGTCAAGGGGCTTCGAGGCGGGCACTCGGGCCTGAACATCATCGAGAACCGCGGCAACGCGCTCAAGATCCTCTCGCGGGCGCTGGCCGGCGCGGTGATCGACGGCATCGGGATCGGAATCGCCTCCCTCGAGGGGGGCTCGAAGCACAACGCGATCCCGCGCGAGGCCGAGGCGACGGTCTTCCTCGCCCCCGCCGACGAGCCGCGGCTCCGCAAGGTGGTGGACCGGCTGGCCGCCGACCTCAAGGTCGAGTTCCAGGGGATCGACGACGGGCTCGCGATCTCGGTCCGTCCCGGCGCTCCCTCGGCCCGGGCGATGTCCGCGGACGACAGCCACCGGCTCCTGCACCTCCTCCTCGGCCTCCCGCACGGGAACCTCGGCATGAGCCAGGCGATCCCCGGCCTCGTCGAGACCTCGAGCAACCTCGCGGTGGTCTCGGCCGAAGGGGATCGGCTCAAGGTCGTCTGCAGCAGCCGGAGCAGCGTCGCGCCGGCGCTGGACGCGGTGCTCCTTTCGATCCGGGCGATCGGCGCCCTGGCGGACGTCGAGGTGGTGAGCCGCGACGGCTACCCCGGATGGAAGCCGAACATGGCCTCGCCGGTGCTGGCGGTCGTGCGCGACGTCTTCGGGAAGCTGTGGGGAAAGGAGCCGAGCGTCACGGCGATCCACGCCGGGCTCGAGTGCGGGCTCCTCGGCGACAAGGTGCCCGGTATGGACATGATCTCCTTCGGGCCGCACATGGAAGGGGTGCACTCCCCCGACGAGCGGCTGAACATCCCGTCCGTGGGCCGGTTCTTCAACGCGCTGGCGGAGATCCTCGACCGACTTTCGAGGTAATGCGGGCCGGGCGCCGGGGCCGACGGGTCCCGGCGCCCGCGCCGCACCTGTCGACTACCCGAACCACCCCACTCCGTCTTCGGGAAAGGCGACGATCGCCAGGGCCGTGCCGAGGTCCTGGTCGGGCATCTCCCGCGGGCCCAGCCGGCGCGTGACGAGGTCCGGAAGCAGGCTGCTCACCTTGTGCATCCGGTACTCGACCGCCTCCCGGACCCGGTCCCGCGTGACGCGCCTCCAGAGCCCCGCCAGCGGATGGTCGCGCCCGTTCGGGTCCACGAGGAACACCAGCTCATCCTCCGGCCGGGCCTCGGAGAGGAGCGTGCGGAGGAGCGCCGTGTCCACGCCGGGGTAGCCGCACGAGAGCACGAGCAGGTCGGAATCGCCGGTCACCGACATGGCCGCGTCGATCCCCGCCAGCGGGCCGCGGAACGCGGGGGCCGCGTCCTCCACCGCCGCGTACTTGGGCGCGGGGTTCGCCATGCCGGGGGAAATGCTCACCACCACGGTCCCGGTGATCGGCCGGAGCGTCCTCGCGGCTCGCTCGGCGAGGGACAGGCCGTCGAGCACAAAGCTCCCCCTCGGACGGCCCATCAGTGTCCCGCGTCCCCCCGCGAGAACGACCCCTATGATCTGGCCCACGTCGCGGCTCCGGACAGGCTTCGATTCCCACGGACCTGCCCATGTGGGTGGCGCACATCTTAGTACTTGACACGGGCCCGCGTGACCGTATTTCTTCATTACTAGAAGTCACGTCCTGAGCGGAACGACGACATCAGGATTCGCGAAGCTCCGTCGATTGGGGGCAGGGGCATCGTGCGGATTCCGTGCAGTCACCGCGTCGACGTCCGCTCGGGGACGCGGCAGGGTCGGCGGCGGGGATCCCGCCGTCGGTCGGCCATCCCGGCTCCCGCTCGCCTCATCCGGCCATTCTTCGCTCTCGGAGCGCTCTCCGCGTTCCCAGGATCAAGGACCAACATGACCTCCTCAGGCTCGCGCACGGCTCCCCGTCGTCTCGCCTTCCCCCTCGCGCTCCCGCTCCTGATCCTCCTGGGTCTTCTCACTGGCGGGACCGTCGGCGCGACGCCTCCCGATCTCGTCGTCTCCCCCGGCTCGTTCAGCGAGAGCCTTCCCACGGGTGAGACGCTCGTAAGGACCCTGACCTTCGAGAACCGCGGGGGCGAGGACCTGCACTTCCAGCTGCGGATCGAGGCCGGTGGAGTCCCGAGTCCCTCGGCTCAGCAGCGAACCGAGGCCTCCGGCGTCCTGCTCGTCCAGGACGCGGCGCCCTGGGGGACCACCGCCAACGAGCAGATCCTCTCGGCCAACGGCATTCCCTTCACCGTGGTGGGCTCCGCGGCGTTCGCCGCGACCGACCTGTCGACCTACCGGCTCGTGATCGTGGCCGGCGACCAGCCGACGAGCTTCTACGCGGCCCTGTCCGCGCAGGCGACCCGGATCGAGGCCTACGTCGTCAACGGAGGCGTGCTCGAGTTCCACGCGGCCGGCTGGGGCAGGAATGGCGGCGACGCCTCCGTCGTGACGCTTCCAGCGGGGCTGCGCATCAATCCCCGCTTCGCCAACGTGAACTACGTGCTGGACGCGGGCCATCCCCTCGTCGCGGGAGTTCCGAACCCGTTCCACGGCTCGCACGCGAGCCACGCGTACTTCACGGGGATTCCGGAGGGCGCCTCGCTCGTCGCGACGGACGACCTGGACCAGCCGGACCTGCTGGTCTACCGGTTCGGGACGGGGACCGTCGTGGCGAGCGGCCAGGCGTTGGAGATCGGCCGCGAGAACGGCTGGGACGCCGGGGTGATCCTCTCCGACATGATCCCGTACGCCTATGGTCTGCAGCACATCTGGCTGGCCGTCCAACCGGTCACGGGAGTGGTTCCGGCAGGAGACTCCGCGGAGATCCTGGTCACCTTCAACGCCACGGGGCTGATCGGCGGTGATTACGACGCCAGCGTCCTCGTGTCGAGCGACGACCCGGACGAGCCCACCGTGACCGTGCCGGCGCACCTGCACGTGACGGGAGCGCCGGACGTCGAGGTCACGCCCACCGTCCTCGCGTACGGGCCGGTCCCCGCCGGCTCGTCGCGAAGCCTGACCTTGACGGTCGCCAACGTCGGGACGGACGTGCTTGCGGTGACCGGGATCGCGTCGGACGGCCCGAACTTCTCGGCGGACGCGTCGAGTTTCACGCTGGCGGTCGGAGAGCGGCGGAACGTGACCGTCACGTTCGCGCCCACCTCCGCGGGCGAGAAGGACGCGACGCTCACGATCGTGAGCGACGACCCGGACGAGCCGGAGGTCACCGTGGCGTTGAGCGGGCAGGGGTGGATGCCGCCGGATATCTCGGTCGCGCCGTCCTCGTTCGCGGAGTCGCTGTTCACCGGCGGGACGGTCACCCGTGCGCTCGCCGTCCGGAATACCGGTGGGAGCGACCTGACGTTCCGGATCTCGATCGATTCCGGGAACGGCCTCGCCGTGACCCGGCGCGTATCCGTGTCCGCACCGGCGCGCGCCGCCGGGCCGGGAGCGGCCCTCCCCGAGCCGCCCGCCATGCTCTCTCGGAGCTACGCCCAGGACACGGCGCCGCGAAGGGCGCGCGCCGCGTCCTCGCCGGGAGCCCCGACCGGCGCCCCCCTGGGCGACTTCAGGATCCTGATCCTCGCGAGCGCGAGCGACGTCTCGGAGATCCAGTCGTATCTCCGAAGCTTCCCGGATCTCGCCGCGGTCGACGTGTTCGACGGCGGGCTCGGGGTGCCGACCCTGGCGGACCTCGTGCCCTATCGGTCGGTGATCGTCGTCAACGAGGTGCCGTTCGGCAGCCCCGCCGCGGTGGGGAATGTGCTGGCGGACTACGTGGACTCCGGGGGCGGCGTCGTCCTGACGCTCGCGTCCTACGTCGGGTCGTGGAGCGTGCACGGAAGGCTCGAGAGCGACGGCTACTTCCCGCTCGGCGGCGGGACCGGCCCGGTGGGATACGCGAGCCTGGGGCCCTTCGACGCCCAGCATCCGATCATGAAGGGGGTGACGTCGGCCTGGGGGGATGCGATCGCGGACGTGTCGCTGGCGAGCGGCGCCGAGCTTCTGGCGTCCTGGGACGACGGTCTGCCGTTCGTGGCCACGAAAGGGCGCGGCGTGGTCGCGGTCAACGCGTTCGTGTCGGAGTGGGGCTACTGGGGGGGCGACGTCCCGCTGATCCTTCACAACGCCGCCTTCTGGGCCGCCATGGCGCCCTGGCTGTCCGTCTCCCCGAGCGGCGGGGTCGTCCCCGCCGGCGGCGAGGCCCAGGTGGCGGTGACGTTCGACGCGACGGGACGGAATGGGGGGGACTACGACGCGAGGATCGTGGTGACGAGCGACGACCCCGACGAGCCCGAGCTGTCGATTCCGGCGCACCTGCACGTGACCGGGTCCCCGGATGTCGAGGTGAAACCGACCACCCTCGACTACGGATCGGTCTACCTCGGGTCCTCGCGCGGCCTTGCGCTTTCGGTCTCCAACAAGGGAACGGACATCCTCACGGTGACGAGCGTCGCGTCCGACGGCCCGGAGTTCTCGGCCGACGCGTCGAGCTTCACGCTGGCCGCGGGCGAGAGCCGAAGCGTGACCGTCACGTTCGCGCCCAGCGCGGCCTTCGAGGCGCACGCGACGCTGACGGTCGCGAGCGATGATCCCGATGAGCCGGCGGTCACGGTCGGGCTGAGCGGGCGCGGGTCGGAGCCGCCGGACATCTCGGCGACGCCCTCCTCCTTCGACGAGAGCCTGCTCTCGGGCGAGAGGATCACGCGGACCCTGACGATCGAGAACTCGGGCGGGAGCGACCTCGTCTTCGCGACGACCTTGATACCGGCCGCGGGCTTCGCGGCGCCGATCCCCCAACGGGTCGTGTGGCCCGCCGACGGGCCGATCCCGCTGACCTACGACCCGACGGCCGCCGCCCCCAGGGCCGCCGCGGGCTCCGCGTCCTCTCCGGCGGGCCAGGCCGTGCTCAACGGGAACGACATCCTCGTCCTCGCGACGTACTACGTGGACCAGTCGGTGCTGCGAGCCCTCGATGAGCTCGGCAAGCCCCACGACGTCCTGTACACCGACGACTTCACCTCGGTGGACTTCACGCCGTACAAGACCGTCGTCGCCGCGCTGGACGGCGGGTACGTGGATCAGGCCGACGTTCTGGCCCTCGCCAGCGCCGCGGCGGTCGGCAAGAAGCTCTTGATCCTCGGGGGCTCGAATTACGCCCCTTACTACAGCGGGGTCGCGACCTACCTGCTCGCGCACACCGGCCAGGCCGGCTGGCAGACCTCCTCCACCCCTCACCTGCGCGTGGTGGCGGCCTCCGACCCGCTCGCCTCGGCCCTGCCCGCCACGGCCACCTTCCAGGATTACGACGCGTCCTACTACATGCTCCGGATCGACGATCCGGCGGCGACCGTCGCGGTGGTGAACGGGGACGGCCAACCCGCCCTGGTCCACAAGCAGATCGGGCTCGGAACCCTGGTCTACTTCGTCGACGATCCCGCTGAAGACTTCTGGTGGTCCCCCGCGGACTTCGCGCTCCTGAAACAGGTCCTCAAGAACGCGCTGGACTTCGGACCCGCCTGGCTCGAGGTCGAGCCCCGGTCGGGAACGGTGCCCGCGGGCGGGAGCCTGGACCTCGCGGTGACGTTCGACGCGGCGAGGCTTTACGGCGGGGAGTACGACGCGAAGCTCGTGGTGTCGAGCAACGACCCGGACCAGCCCCAAATGTCGCTCGCGGCGCACCTCCACGTGACGGGGGCCCCGGACATCGACGTGTCGCCGACCGCGCTCGACTACGGCCCGCTCTTCATCGGAGCGTCCCGGAGCCTCGCGCTGACGGTCGCCAACGTCGGGACGGACGTTCTGACGATCGCGGGGATCGCATCGGACGACCCGGAGTTCAGGGCGGACGCGTCGACCTTGTCCCTGGCGGTCGGGGAGCGCCGGATCGTGACCGTCACGTACACGCCCACCACGGCGGCCGAGGCTCACGCGACGCTCACGGTGGCGAGCGACGATCCGGACGAGCCGGAGGTGACGGTCGGACTGACCGGACAAGGGCTGATCCCACCGGACATCGCGGTGACCCCCACCTCCCTCGCCGAGAGCTTGTTCACGGGCGAGACGGCCACCCGGTCCCTGCTCATCGAGAACCGGGGTGGAAGCGATCTGCGCTACGACCTGTCGATCGCCGCCCACGCCGGAGCGTCGCCTGCGGTCGAGCACCGGCGAACGGCACCTCCCGGGGCACGGAGCGGCCCGGCGGCGTCGGCTCCCGACGCGCGATCGGACCTGGCACCTTCGGGTCACCTCGTCCGGCCCGCCGTCGGCTCCCGAATCGCCGGCGCCGACGTCCTGCTCGTTCAGGACGTCGCGCCATGGGACACCGCATCCAACGAGCAGATCCTGTCGATCAACGGCATCTCCTTCGACGTCGTCGGCTCCGCGGCGCTCGCCTCGACGAACCTGGCGCGATACCGGCTCGTGATCGTGGCCGGCGACCAGCCGACCAATTTCTACTCGACCCTGGCGGCGCACGCGGATCAGGTCGACGCCTACGTCGCTTCGGGCGGCGTGCTCGAGTTCCACGCCGCGGGGTGGGGCTGGTCCGGCGGCGACGCGTCCCTCGTGACGCTTCCCGAGGGGGTGCACATCGTCCACTACACCTCGGGCTCGAACTACGTCCTGGATCCGACCCACCCCCTGGCGGCCGGGTTGCCGAATCCGTTCACGGGGTACGCCGCGAGCCACGCCTATCTCACCGGCCTTCCGGGCGACGCGTCGCTCATCGCGTCGGATGACCTCCACCGGCCCGACCTGGTCCAGTACCGGCATGGGGCGGGTTGGGTCATCGCGGGCTGCCAGACCCTCGAATTCAGTTACGAGGAAGGGTACACGCCGGGACAGATCCTGATCCACATGATCCCGTACGCGTACGGGCTCGGGCCCCGCTGGCTCTCCCTGGATCCGGTCTCGGGCGTGGTTCCGGCCGGAGGATCGGCCGAAATCGTGCTCACCTTCGACGCCACGGGACTGAACGGCGGGGACTACGACGCGGACGTCGTCGTATCGAGCAACGACCCGGACGAGTCCGACGTGCCGATCCCCTCGCACCTGCACGTCACAGGGGCGCCGGACATCTCCGTGTCGGCGCCGCCGGTCTCGGTGGAGTCCACGGTCGCGTACTCCACCGACGGGGCGGCCACGGCGCACGTCCTGCCGATCGCCGAGAACCCCGGCGTCGGCGGCACGGTCACGCTCATCGCGGAGGGGGACTACGGCGACTCCGGCGAGACCGCCACGGCGACCGCCGAGGGGATCCTGCTCGGGAGCGTCGGCGCCACGGGGACCGACTGCAGCGCGGCGACGGGGTCCTTCGAGGTCAGCGCGGCGGATCTTGCCGCGCTGGCCTCCGACGGCGTCGTTCACGTCGTCGTGCAGAACACCTCGTACGTCGGGGCCTGGTGCGACTCGAACCGGCACACCGTGCGCCTGAGCCTGCCCCGCCCGTCGGACCGGATCGAATTCGGAGACCTGTACCTGGGCCAGAGCCAAACGCGGGACCTCGTGGTGAGCAACGACGGCACGGATACCCTCGTCGTGAGCGGGGTCACCACGGACGCCCCGGAGTTCGAATTTCCTGGCGCAATTGTACCGGCTATAGTAGTGGTCCCAATCGCGCCAGTGCTTTGCAGGCGAGCACCGCCCAGCACATCGAGCGTTCCGCCCAGCGCCCCGCTTACCGCAAGCGTGCCCGCATCGACTGATGTGTATCCGGCGAAATCGCTTGAGTCGCCTGTCA
>JAIQFR010000038.1 GCA_020073205.1 Terriglobia bacterium | reverse complement strand
CGCGCGATCGTGATCGCGATGACCGGCTACTACACGCCGGAAACCGAGGCCAGGGTCCTGGAGTGCGGGGCGATCCGCTGCTTCGCGAAGCCGGTGGAGCCCTCGGTCCTGAGCGGCTTCATCGACTCGGTGCTCGAGCCCAGGACCGTTCTGGGGTCTCGCCGCGGCCATCAGCCGGTCCGCGCCTGAACCCCCCGATCTCGGGAAACTCCCTCCCTCCGGGTGGAATGACGCGCGTTGCGCCGGGAACGGGTTCTACGCGGCTTGTCGCGGGTCTCGCTCGGCGTGGAGCACGTCGAAGAGGCCGGCGACCTCGTCGTCACCTTCGATCACGGCGTGGATGCGCCGCGCGCCGAGGCGGTAGCCTCGCTCGGCCTGGAGGACGAACCCGTACATGAGGTCGAAGCGCGCCGTCTGCCCGGCGCGCTGGCGAGCGTCGGGATCCAGGTCGGCCCTCAGCTCGACCATCCCACAGATCAGCCAGCGTCGGTGGTCGAGAAAAGTGCCATCGACCGTGACCGTGTAGTCCGAACACCTGCGAAGGAACTCCATGCCTCGATCCTCCCGAGCCCAGGTTCTCCAACCGAGGTTTCAGAGGCGTAACGAACCTGAAATCAATGGGTGTCGGCGAGCCCACTCGCGCCGACGCGACGATCCGAGCCGTCAGGGCCGGTCACGGAACACACGAACCATGCCAAGGGCCGCGGGTGGCTGGCCCGCCCGCCGAACTCGACGGCACTGTCGGGAATCCTCGCGAAAACGACCGGCTTCGCGAGCGAGTCGGCCGCCCTCCGCCCATCGCAATTCGTTCCTACCGGGAAGATCCGGGTGCGCACGAAGTGCTCGACGCCCGTTACCCCGCGGTCGCACGGTTGAGCCTCGATGCAAGCCCGTGCATACTCGGCGGCAACGCGGGTTGGGAGGTGACGCACATGCGTGTCCTGCTCGGCTCCAAGAAGCTCGTGACGTCGGCGGCCGCTCTCGCTTTCGTGATGTTTGCGTCCGCCGCGCTGAAGGCGGCGGAAGGACAGAGCGCGAAGCCGCCCGAAGCGAGCGTCCTGCTCCATCCTCAGAGGGTCTTCGACGCGGTGAGCGAGACGGCCCACGAGGGCTGGGTCGTGCTCGTCACCGGCAACAGGATCGCGGCGGCCGGCCCCGTCGCCGAGGTCGAGGCTCCGGCCGGAGCGCGCACGATCGAGCTGCCGGACATGACCCTTCTGCCGGGCCTCATCGACGCGCACTCGCACATCTTCCTCCACCCGTATAACGAGACGCTGTGGAACGACCAGGTCCTCAAGGAGCCCTTGGCCTACCGGGTCATCGCCGCGGTGCTCCACTGCGAGCGCACGCTGATGTCCGGGTTCACGACGCTCCGCGACCTGGGCACCGAGGGCGCGGGCTACGCGGACCTGTCGGTCCAGCGCGCCGTCGACGAGGGGCGCATCCCCGGTCCGCGGCTCTACGTGGCCACGCTCGCCATCGTCGCCACCGCCAGCTACGGCCCGGGCCCGCTCGGCTTCGCCCCGGAGTTCGTTCCGCCCAAGGGCGCTCAGGAGGCCAGCGGCATCCCGCAGATCCTGCAAGCCGTGCGGGAGCAGGTCGGCCACGGCGCCGACTGGGTGAAGGTGTACGCCGACTACAGGCGGGGACCGCACGGGACCGCCGTGCCGACGTTCTCGCTCGAGGAGCTGAAGGCGCTGGTGGACGAGGCCCACAGCGCAGGCCGGCCCGTCGCGGCTCACGCGGCGACGGCGGAGGGGATGCGGCGCGCGGTGCTGGCTGGCGTCGAGACCATCGAGCACGGCTACGGCGGCACCGACGAGGTGTTCAAGCTCATGGCCGAGCGCCACGTGGCGCTCCTCCCGACGCTCGCCGCGTCCGAGGCGTACGCCGAGTACTTCGACGGGTACACGCGCGGCTCGGAGCCTCTGCCCCCCGACCTGAAGGAGGCGCTCCACGCGTTCGAGCTCGCGCTCAAGGACGGCGTCCTGATCGGGTGCGGCAGCGACGTCGGCGTGTTCCCCCACGGCGAGAACCATCGCGAGCTGGAGTGGATGGTGAGGGGCGGGATGACCCCGGCGCAGGCGCTCACCGCGGCCACCGCCGTGAACTCGAAGCTGCTCGAGCAGGCCGATCGGATCGGCCAGATCAGGGCCGGCCTGCTCGCCGACCTGATCGCGGTGCCGGGCGACCCGACCCGCGACATCCACGCCATCGCGACCGTCCGTTTCGTGATGAAGGACGGCCGGATCTACAAGCGGCCCTGATGCCTCGCAGCGACGGGTCTCCCGGGAGCGCGCTCCTCCTGATCCTCCTCGCGAGCTTGGTCCCCAGCACCTGGGCGGCGGGCGAGGTGCCGAGGAAGTCCGGCCTGACGGAGACCGCACGAGTCGAGCTGGAGCAGCTGGAGGTCACGGTCTGGCCCAAGACACCGGGGTCCGATGCCTGCCTGGGTCTGACCGCCTCCGACTTCGAGCTGCTCGTCGACGGCAAGCCGCGCCCGATCTACGCCGTCGACGCGATCGGGTCCGCCGAAGAGGTCTACGCGCCCGACGCCCCGCCCGCCGTCAGGCCGGTGGCCGGCGGGATGGCTCTCGTCCTGTTCTTCGATCTCTGGCATCTCGACACGTTCTACCGGGCTTTCGATGCCTGCCCGCGCACGAAGCCGATCGCGTTCGAGGAAGCGCGCCGCCTCGTGCGCGAGGAGTTCCACGAGGGCGATCGGTTGCTCCTCGTGACCTTCGCCGGATGGCCGGTCGTCCATTACGGCTGGATCGAGAAACGCGAGGAGGCCCTGGCGGCGCTCGATCGCCTCGAAAAGAACCGACAGGTACTGTCGCCCCGGCAGGAGCACATGAGCCACATCGCGTGGATCAACGGCATCGAGAGCCTCCTCCTGGCGCTGGGTCGCTACCCCGGGCGAAAGGACGTGATCTACCTCGGCGACGACTTTCGCTTCGACGACGTCGCGATGCGCATGTACGAGATCGCCGCCCGGGCCCAGGCCAACGGTGTCGTGGTGCACGCCGTGGACCTGCTCGATTCCTGCCGGAGCATCCCGGGGTGGGCCTGTCCCGACGGTCCTCCGCCTCCAACAGGTGGACTCTTGTGCACTCCGTTCAGCAACCCGGTCGCGCTCCGCCCCCTCTCCCGCGACACGGGGGGCGAGCTGTTCCGCATGGAGACGATCACGGCCGCCGTGCGCGAGCTGAGGTCCGTGCGGCGATGTCGGTACCTCGTGTCGTTTCGGAAAGAGACGCACGAGAAGGAACGGGCGCCTTCGGTGACCGTGAATCTCAAGGGCGATCGCAAGGACATCGCCCTCCACGCCCCGTCGAGCTTCGAGACGCCGGAGCAGGCGCCTTCGAAGAGAGACAAGGACGACGCGCTCTTCCTCTTGCCCCGATTCGGACGTGGGATCGGCGCCGAGGTCGGGCTGTGGCCCTATCGGCCCGCGGGCAAGCGCTGGCAAGCGCTCGCCCTGGCCCGCATCGAGCGCACCGACGAGGAGGCGTGGCCCGAGGAGCTGACCGAGATCCGCGTGGACGTTCTCGTGCACAAGCAGTCCCATGTCTACGCCGCGGTCCGGAAGACGATCACCGGCGAGGACCTGAAGGAGTTCCGGACGACGGGGCGGGAACGGCTGTTGGTGTTTCCCGTCGAGAAGGTCGGCCAGGGGGAGGCGACGTTGGACGTGACCGTCACCGCCGACGCGGAAGGCGTCTCGGCCAACGTGCGGAAGTTCTTCACGGTGCCGAAGCCGCCGGGGCCGGGCGAGGCCCGTCCGTGGTTCCTGTCGGATCACCTCGCCCGCGTGGGCGACGCCGTCCTGCGGGCCCCGTCGCTGGACGGGACCCTTTCCCCCGGCGAGGTCGGCTCGGTGATGGCGTACGCCTGCCGCGGCAAGACGGGCGCGTCCCCGACGTACACCGGGCGGCTGATTCCGATCGCGGGCGGCGCGGGCGTCGCCGTGACGCTCGGCTGGGTGGACCCGCCCCGCCACCCGAGCGACGGCTGCGGATGGCTCGTCGGCGCGATTCCCGACACCCTCGCGTCCGGACTCTGGACCTTCGAGCCGCCGGCCGACCTGGGTCGCGGGGAGAGCGCGTCGCCGCTCGAATTCTCCGTCGTGTCGTCGGCCCCATCGGCGGCGCTGCCGGCGGAGCTGGCGCCCAAGTAAGCACGCAGGCGAGGCGACGGCTTCCCGTCCGCGGCCAGGCCACAGCCCGTCGATTCTCGGACACCGGCCCGACAAGTCTCGATATCGCGCGGTTTATTCGTGGCACCCGGCTTGCTCCTCCGACCGGCGAGCATCGGAGGACCGGAACATGAGCGAGCGGACCGTCTGCGTCGAGACCGAAACGCCGACCGAGCCGAGGGACTTCCGTGCCGAGCTTCGAACGCTCGCGGAGGCGATCTCCCGGGACCCGTCCGACGCCGAACGCGTCGGTCTCTTGGCCGGGGTTGCCGAGGACTGGATCCGGTCGGAGGGGCTTCCGCTCTCCACCGACGCCGAGAGGACGAACCGAGTGGTGCTCGCCGATTGGCTGGCCCCCCTCGCCGGGACCGGCCGCGTCGCCCATTTCGGGACGCGGGAAGGAGCCGTCGGTGCCGCTCTCGCCTCGGCCGGGGCCACCGTCGTCTCGCATCTCGACCACGTCGCCAGGGCGGTCTCGGCCGCGGTCCGCTACGCCGGGCCGACGATCGAGTACTCGACGGTCGACCAGGCGAGCGCCGACCCCACACTCCTCGCGGATCTCGTCGTCGTCGAAACCGACGGATTCGAGCCCGTGCTGCCCCTTTCGCGGGCCCTCGGCGTGCTGCGCGCGGGCGGATGGCTCGCCGTCCTCGGCGCGCCGGTCGCCGTCACCGCGGAGGGTCTCGTCGCGGCGGGGATCTTCCGGGTCGGCGACGACTCGCACGTCCATCCCCTTCACCATCCGAACGGCGGCGAGCAGGTCGCGCTGCTACGATTCAGCGCCACCCGGAACACGCGCAACCTGCCTGCCGGCTCGGCCGCGCCGGACGGGGCGCGACGCGAGGACGGCCCTTCGCCCCTCGCGAAAGTGATCGCGGGCCGTAGGGACCGGAGCGAAGCCGAGGTGGCGCTCGAGCGCCGGGCCTCGTCGTTCAGCACGCTTCCGATCCCCGACCAGGAGTTGATCGACTGGGTCGGCGGCGGCACGCCGGCGATCTACGACCAGATCGGGATGGTCAGCGCGCTGCACCTGATGATCTACTGCGGCCTTCTGCCGCATCATCGGATCCTGGAGCCGGGATGCGGCTGTGGCCGGAACGCCCGCTGGGTCGCCCCGTACCTCGATCCCGAGAAGGGCTGCTTCTCCGGATTCGACATCTTCGGCAAGGCGGTGGACTACGCGACGCGCGAGATCACGTCCCGGTACCCGAACGCGCGGTTCGCCTTCGCGAACATCCGGAACACCGCGTACAACCCGCAGGGGGCGATCGTCGACTCGGACTACGTGTTCCCCTACGAGTCGGAGTCGTTCGACATCGTCTTCCTTCCTTCCGTCTTCACCCACATGACGCGGGCCGGCTTCGAGCAGTACGCGCGGGAGATCCACCGCGTGCTCAAGCCCGGGGGGCTGCTGCTGGCCTGGCACTTCCTTCTGAACGCCGTCTCCCGGCGGCAGATCGTCGAAGGCAAGTCGTCGCTTCCCCTCGTCGAGTACGACGACGTGTCGTGGGCCAAGTGGCGGGACAATCCGTGCGCGGCCATCGGGTTCGACGAGGCGTACGTGCTGGGCCTGTACGAATCGCTCGGCCTCAGAGCGCAGACGGTGATCTACGGCGACTGGTCCCGCCGGGAGCCGACCGGTCTCAAGGACTACCAGGACCGCGTGCTGGCATTGAAGCCCGAGGCGCGCCCGAGGTGACGGCGGCGCCCGGTCTCCCGGACGGACGGAATCGCGCGCGGGCGGTCCCCGGGAGCTGCCGCACAGGATTCGTCGCGGTGGGGATTGACGATTCGAGGCCGGGCCGTGCTACGATCGGCCCTTTCAAGGGAGGGTCGAACGTGGCGAAGCGCTCCGGCAACCCGATCACGAGGCACATCCGAATCATCCGAAGATCTCTGACCGCGATCGATCGGTCGCTCGGGCGGCTGGTCGCTCTCACGAACGGGCCCATGGCGCGCCGTGGTTCAGGGAACGAGCCGACCGGGCGAAAGCTGAGGCTGTCTCCCAAGCGCCGCGCGGAATTGAAGCTCCAGGGGAGCTACATGGGGTTCGTGCGGAAGCTGAAACCGCGGCAGAAAGCCGTGGTCAAGGCGCTTCGCGCCAAGAAGGGTTTCAGGTCGGCCATCGCGCTGGCGAAGAGGCTGGCGCCCCGGTAGCGGTTCGCGCGCGTTCGACGGAATCTCCGGCTCGTTGTGGAGACCGGACCGCGCTGGCGTGAAGAGGTTCAAGATCTGGCCGGTCCTCACCTTCGGCCTCGCGTACCGCTTCTGACCTGAAACGAGCGCCTGGCCGCGCCATCCGGCGATCCGCCACCGCGGGATCGCTCCGCCTTGATCGGCGTCAATGCCGCGTCTTTGAGCATGGAGTAGAACTCCATTCGACGTGGGTTGAGCGACTCGAAAAGGGGATGGTGAGTGACGCGCTGGTTTCGCCGTTCCGGGCCGACGCTCCTTCCGATCGCGCTCGCGTGCGGAGCGCTGATCGTCGCCGGGGTGCTGGTCTGGCAGGCCGTCGAGGCGCGCGGCAGCCCGGATCCCACGGATCCACGCTCCCGGGAGGCCGCGGTCCTGAACACGGGCATCCTCGTCTTTCGGGAAGGTCTCGAGGCGATTCTGGTCCTGGCGTCCATCACCGCGAGCCTCGTCGGCGCCAACGGGATCCACCGGCGGCCGGTGGCCGCCGGCTCGGTTCTCGGCTTCCTCGCCACCGTGGCGACGTGGTTCGTCGCGGTCGGGATCCTCAGCGCGATCGACGCTCCGGCGCTCGATCTGCAGGCGGCGACGGGGCTGCTTGCCATCGGCGTCCTCCTGGTGGTCATGAACTGGTTCTTCCACCGGATCTACTGGACCGGCTGGATCTCCATGCAGAACCGCCACCGCCGGAACCTCATGGAGCGGAGCTCGTCGCGGAGGAGGATCTACTGGGGGTTGGTCACGCTCGGGTTCGCATCCGTGTACCGTGAAGGCGTCGAGGTGGTGCTGTTCCTGCAGTCGATTCGGCTGAAGGTCGGGTCCCGCACGGTCCTTCTCGGGGTCGTCCTGGGGCTCGTCCTCACCGCGATCGTCGGCGCGCTGACCCTCGTGGCCCACCGCCGGCTTCCCTACAAGAGGATGCTGGTGCTCACGGGCGTCATGCTGGGAGCGGTGCTGGTCGTGATGGTCGGGGAGAGCGTGCAGGAGATGCAGCAGGCGCTCTGGCTGCGAACCACGCCGGTGCGCATCTCGATTCCCGCGTGGATGGGGACCTGGCTCTCCGTGTTCCCCAATTTGGAAACGATCGTGGCGCAGGGTGTGGCCGCCGCGCTCGTTCTCGGCTCCTACCTGGGAGCGAGCTACTTGAGGGTCTGGCGCCCACGGCACCGAAAAGAAGCCCCCGCCTACCGTCCGGTCGCGCCCCCGGTCGCCGTCGAGCCGGGTGATCTCGGGCTCTAGGCGCGCGCACACGATCGAGGAGAATCGCCTCACGGTGTAACTCCTTCGCGAACGGCGCCGCGGTCCATTGCCGAGATTCCTTCCGCCGCGAGCCGCGCTCCGGCAGCGCGCTTCGCGGTTCTCCCGGATTTGCGCGGTCATCCGCCGGCCTCGCCGTTGCCGCGAGGATCTGGCACCGCCATTGCAGTGTGCCTTCCACGATCGGGTTCCTGGGCCTGCGGTCGATACAACTCGTCTCTCCCCACGCGCTCCGCGTCAGACCCACGCCTCCTGATCAAGAAGGAGGGATCTCATGAGAACGATGCACGCCTCTTCCGTCATGAGTCGTCGGGCCGTCGTCGTCGGGGCGGCCCTGGTCCTGTTCGCATTCGTCGCCGCGATGGCGGTGCCCACGGGCCCGGTCGCGACGGTCAAGGGCCAGATCCTGGCCGTCGACGTCGACGCGAAGACGGTGGCCCTGAAGGTGCTGTCGAAGAGCGAGGGGGCGGATCCGGCGGAGATCAGCGTCGCCGTGGACGAGCAGACGAAGATCCTGAAGGGAAACCGACCCGTCGGTCTGTCGGAGGTGCAGGTCGGGGACGACGCGGAGGTCGCCTATCGAAACGACGAAGGGAAGAACGTCGCCGTATCGATCGGCATTCAGGAGAAGAAGGCTTCCTGACCCGACGAGCCGTCGTCGACCGGCCGCTCGGGAACTGTCACCCGGGGCCCGCCGACCGGACGGGGCCGAGGTCTCCCGGCAAGGATGACGCGGTTCGGGAGACTCTCTCGGCCACGTCCGGGGCGGAGGGCGGGTACGCTGAGAGCCGGACTACGCGGGATGCTCCCGGAATTCCCGGAGGAGCAGCCAGATCAAGACGAGCCGGCGGGTCACCTCTGCCAGCGCATGCCGGAACAGGCCGTACTCGCGGGAGTCGTCCACGTACGGTCCGAGGCACCAGAGCACGGCGTCGAGCAGCCCGTTCACGAGCGCCCAATAGGCGAAGAGGTTGAGCTCTTCGAAATCCGAATACATCCCTGAACTCCCACCGGTACATGTACCGCGAGGACCCGCGGAGCGCCATGACATTCTCGACGGGCGAGGGGCTTGAGTCCCGAGCCTCACCGCGCGGTAATCCTCACGGATGGCGACCGGCGGCGGTCGCGCGCCGTCGGTGGTCGAGTCGGTTCCCGGGTATCCATCGCGTGTTCGGGTCGAACATCCTGAACCCGGAGCCCTCTCTGAAATCGGGCGTCCAGGATCAGGAGTACTACCGAGCGCTCTGGAAACGGATTCTGGGCGGGAAGGTCCATCGGGCCATGGTCGTGAATCGGAAGAAGAACGGGGATCTCTTCTACGCCGAGCAGACCATCACGCCGATTCAGGATTCCGCGGGCCAGATCACCCAATTCGTCTCGGTGATCAAGGACATGACCGAGCGCAGGAAGCTCGAGGCGCAGAAGATCGAGATGGAGCTCGCCGGGAAGGTCCAAAGGAAGCTGTACCCCCAGATGCCTCCTCGTCTCTCCGGGGTCGATCTCGCGGGCGCGGTGTTCCCCGCGGGGCACGGCTGCGGGGATTATTCCGACTTCGTCGACATGGCCGGGGGATCCTGCGGGATCGCCATCGGGGACGTGGCGGGACACGGGTTGGGTCCGGCGCTGATGATGGCTGAAGCGAGGGCGTACCTCCGTTCCATCGCTCGGACCCGTAGGGACCCCTGCGAGGTCCTCAACGAGATCAACGCGGCGCTGGCCCGCGACATGGCGGACAATCTCTACATCACGCTGCTGCTCGCGCGCCTCGACGCGCCGCCCTATCGTCTCGTCTGCGGGAGCGCGGGACACGTTTCGGGCTATGTGCTCGACGGGAAGGGGCGCGTCCGATCCGTGCTGAAGTCCATCGGGCCGCCACTCGGAATGTTCGAGAAGACGGTCTACCGGGGATCCCAGGAGATCGACCTCACGCCCGGGGAGATCGCGTTCCTCCTCACGGACGGCCTCGTGGAGAGCGAGGGGCCCGGCGAGGAAGAGTTCGGCGCCGAGAGGGCCCTCGAGGTGGTCCGCAGGCATCGTCACGACAGCGCGCAGGAGATCATCCGCCACCTCCACCGCGCCGCCCGGAGATTCAGCGGCCATGTGGAGCAGCGCGACGACATCACCCTGGTCGTCTGCAAGCTGGACTCCGCGCCGGTCGCCGACCGCCACCCCCGGGCGATCCTCCCGAGGCGGCACTGACCGGAATTCGGGAACGTCCGGTTCCATCCGCCCAACTCCTCCCCCACTCCTGCGTATAACCGATGGAATGTCGCTCGCTCTCGCCCTTCGGCTGGGCCGTGGCTGCGCCGTGCTCGCGCTCCTGGCGCGGATCGGGGCGGGGCAGTCCTGGTGCGCCGATCCGAAGCCGGGCCCGCCGCTCTCGATCCGGCGGGCCTCGGGACCGATCACGGTGGACGGCGACCTTTCCGACCCGGGGTGGCAGGGGATCGAGGGGATCACGACCTGGTTCGAGACCAACCCGGGCGACAACACCGAGCCCAAGCTCCGCAACGTGGCCTACCTGGCCTACGACGACCGCTTCTTCTACGCGGGGTTCGAATTCGAAGACCCGCATCCCGAGCGGATCCGTTCCCCCCTCGGCGACCGCGACGCCGTGCCGGGCTCGACCGATTACGGCGGGGTGATCGTCGACAGCCGGAACGACGGGAAGACCGCGCAGATGTTCCTGGCCAACCCGCGGGGCACCCAGTACGACGCGATCACCAGCGACGCCACCGGCGAGGACCCGTCCCCCGATTTCTACTGGGACGCCGCCGGGAAGATCACGGCGAGAGGCTGGAGCCTCGAGATCCGAATCCCGTTCTCGTCCCTGAGGTACGAAGCCGGCGGCGACGCGACCTGGGGGATCCTCCTGTACCGCAACTATCCGCGGGACCGGCGCTATCAGATCTTCACGGCACGGCTGCCTCGAGACGTCAACTGTTTCATCTGCAACGCGAGCAAGCTCACCGGCCTGTCCGGTCTTCCCCAGGGCTCTCACGTGGTGGTCGCGCCGTTCGCGACCGCTTCGCGGACGAGCGAGCCGAGAGACGGCCCCGGGACGCCGCTCGAGAGCGGGAGGGTCCGGTCCGACGCGGGGCTCGACGTGAAGTGGAACCCGACGGCGGACACCGCCATCGACGCCACGGTGAACCCGGACTTCGCGCAGGTCGAGTCGGACGCGACCCAGATCTCGACCAACGAGCGCTTCGCGATCTTCTACCCGGAGAAGCGGCCGTTCTTCCTCGAGGGGATCGATCTCCTGGCGACGCCGATCCAGGCGGTGTACACGCGCACCATCACCTCCCCGCGCACGGGCGCGCGCGCCACCGGCCGATTCGGCACCACGTCCTACACGGCGCTCGTGGCGGAGGACCGGGGAGGGGGACTCGTCGTCCTGCCCGGGCCCGAAAGCTCGGGCCTCGCCCAGCAGACGTTCGATTCGCGCGTGGGGGTGGTGCGCTTCAAGCGCGATTTCGGGGTCTCGTTCGCCAGCTTCCTCGCGACCGCGCGGGAGATCGACGGGGGGGGCCACAACCGGGTGTTCGGCCCCGATTTCCAGTGGCGGCCGAGGCCTTCCGACTCGGTCACGGGGCAGTTCCTCTGGAGCGACACACGGACGCCGCGGCTGCCGGACCTCGCCGCCGAGTGGGTCGGGAAGAGCCTCTTCGGCCACGCGTTCGACCTCAATTGGTCGCACGGCACCCAGCACGTGGACTGGTACGCCCAATGGCTGGACATCGGCGCCGACTTCCGGGCCGACACGGGCTTCGTGCCGCAGGTCGGCTACGAGGAAGGGTACCTCGAGACCGGGTACACGATCCGGCCCAAGGACCGCTTCCTCTCGCGCCTTCGACTGTTCACCTCGAACTACTACGACCGAGGAGAGGCGGGAGAGGCGATCTCCACCCGCGCGTCGGTCGGCGCCGGGATGGACGGGCGCTGGAACAGCTTCTTCCGCATCGAGCTGGACGAGGACCACATCCGGGCGGTGGACCGCCTCCTGGAGCGGTTCCGTCCCGTGGTGACTCTCCAGGTGAACCCGGGGCGCGTGGTCGACCAGATCGCGCTCCAGGGGTTCATCGGCCGGGAGATCGACATCGACAACGGGCGCGAGGGGCGCGGTGGCGACCTGTCGCTCTCCGGCACGCTCCGGCCGAGCTATCACCTGGCGCTGGCGCTGTCGGCCGGCCGGAGGTGGCTGGACGTGGATACCGGGAACGGTCTCTCCGGACGGCTGTTCACCGCGCAGATTGAGCGCCTGCGCGCCGTGTGGAGCTTCAGCTCGCGCGCCTTCGTCCGGGTCATCGGCCAGTACGAGAGGGCCGAGCGCGACACCGCCCTTTACACCGCGACGGTGACGCCCAAGGACGCGTCCTTCACCGCTTCGGCGCTGTTCGCGTACAAGCTCAGCTGGCAGACCCTCCTCTACCTAGGCTACGGCGACGATCGGACCTACACGGACACGACCGGACGCCTCGAGCCGGCGGACCGGCAGTTCTTCCTGAAGCTCTCCTACGCCTGGCAGCATTGAGAGGGGACGAGGATCGCGCGCCTCCGGCCCGATCTCCTGTTATCGTGGTGGGATGCTGACACGTCGTCCGGGGGGCGGGAGGCGGCCATGTCCATTCGACCGATTCAGCGGCTCGCGAAGGCGAAGCCGACCATCGAGGGCGCGGGGGTGCATCTGCGGCGGGCGTTCGGATTCGGAAACACCGGAGACTTCGATCCGTTCCTGCTTCTCGACGATTTCCGCAACGATCGACCCGAGGACTACCTGGCGGGCTTCCCGTGGCACCCGCACCGCGGCATCGAGACCATCACGTACGTGCTCGCCGGGACCGTCGAGCACGGCGACAGCCTGGGCAACCGGGGCGCGATCGCAGCCGGCGACGTTCAGTGGATGACCGCCGGGAGCGGAATCATCCATCAGGAGATGCCCCAGGGGGATCGCGACGGGCGCATGCACGGCTTCCAGCTGTGGGCGAACCTGCCGTCGTCGCTCAAGATGACCCGTCCCCGCTACCAGGAGGTGAAGTCCGCCGACGTCCCCGAGGTCAAAGACGACGATGGGACCACGGTCCGCGTGATCTGCGGGAGCCTCTGGGGCGCCTCGGGGCCGGTGGCCGGGACCGCGGCGGAGCCGAGCTACTTCGACGTCTCGGTGCCCCCGGGCAAGCGGAAGACCCTCCCGGTCGAGACCACGCGCCACGCGTTCGCCTACGTGTTCGCCGGCTCGGGGAAGTTCTGCAACGCCTCCGGCCCCCTGGCGGTGCCGACCGAAAGCGTCGGCTGGGCGGACACGTCCCCGCCGGCGGAGGCGGACGATCGGTCCCTCGTGCTCTTCGACCGCGGCGACGAGATCGCGGTGCAGGCCGGCGAGAAAGGGATCCGCTTCCTCCTCGTGTCGGGTAAGCCGTTCCACGAGCCCGTCGCCTGGTACGGGCCCATCGTGATGAACACGCAGGACGAGCTTCGCCGGGCGTTCGAGGAGCTGAACGCGGGGACGTTCCTGAAGATCGAAGGACGAGGCTAGGGCGAGATTGGGGGCGCCAGCAAGTATGCGGTATCGACCGGCCGCACGCGCCGGATGGAGGAAGTCGAGATGGTCACGCGGAAGAAGGCGGCTCGACCCGCCACGAGGAAAGCGACGAAGAAGTCGACGAAGCCGCCCACGAATCACGACGCGATGATGGCGGCCTGGCAGAAGGCGATGACGCCTTCGAAGGGCCATCGCCGGCTCGAGCCGCTGGCGGGGACGTTCAGCGCCCGGACCACGTTCACCATGGCGCCGGGGGCGCCCCCGGAGGTCAGCGAAGCGCGGTCCGAGAACCGCTTCGTGCTCGGCGGACGCCACCTCGAGCAGGCCTACAGCGGGAGCTCGATGGGCATGCCCTTCGAGGGGCTCGGCTTCACCGGCTTCGACAACGTCCTGGGCAAGTACGTCGGTACCTGGATGGACACGTTCGGCACCGGCACGATGCGGAGCGAGAGCGTGGGCAAGCCCACCGACCGCAGGATCGATTTCGTGGCGACGGCCCACGAGCCCTCGGGCCGCAAGATGACCTTCGATTGCCGGCTCCGCATCCGGGACGGCGACCACCACAGCTTCGAGATGTGGACGAAGGGCCCGGGCGGCAAGAAGTACCGGGTCATGCTGACCGAGTACGCAAGAACGTAGCCGGTCCCGACCGCAGCGGTTCCCGCGGTCGATCCGCCCGCCTCACCGGCCGGAACGCCGCAAGAACATCGGGATCTGCGTTCCGTATACGCAGCCCGAGGCCCCATGCTGTCCAGTCGAGGACGTCGGACCGGAAGTCCCAACCAGGAGGAGTCATGCGAAGGAAATGCACGCTGCTGCCCGTCGTGTTCGCGATCGGTGTCGCGATGGCGTCCGCCGACACCAGCACTCCGCTGATCGTCCGGTCGCCGACGCTCAGCAGGACCGCGATCGTGTTCCAGTACGGGGGATGCCTGTGGAGCGTGCCGCGCGAGGGCGGCGAGGCCCGGCAGCTGACCACGGGGGGCCACGAGGGCGGGGCGGTCTTCTCGCCGGACGGGCAGTCGATCGCCTTCACCGGAGAGTACGACGGCAACGTGGACGTCTTCGTCATGGCGGCGGCAGGCGGGGAGCCTCGGCGCCTGACCTGGCACCCGGGATTCGACTTCGCCATCGGCTGGACGCCGGACGGCAAGCGGATCCTGTTCGGATCGGGGCGCGAGGCTTACGCCGACTTCACCCGGCTGTACACCATCCCGGTGGAAGGCGGGTGGCCGCAGGCGCTTCCGATGTGGCGGGCCTTCGCGGGCTCGTACTCGCCCGACGGCTCGCGCCTCGCCTACGTGCCGACCTTCCAGTGGCAGGCCGCCTGGAAACGCTACCGCGGCGGCCAGACCACCCCGATCCACGTCGTGCGCCTCGGCGACCTGAGCCTCGAGACCATCCCCCGGGAGAACTCCAACGACGCGTTCCCCACGTGGGTCGGCGACACGATCTACTTCCTCTCGGACCGCAGCGGACCGGTGACGCTCTACGCCTACGACACGAGGTCGAGGGCGGTGAAGCAGGTGATCGCCAACGAGGGGCTCGACTTCAAGTCTCTGTCCGCCGGTCCCGATGCCCTCGTCTACGAGCAGTTCGGCGGCATCTTCATCTGCGACCCGCGGAGCGGCGCGTCGCTGAAGGTGGACATCCGCATCGCGGGCGACCTGCCCGCGACGCGGCCGCGATTCGAGAAGGTCGCGGAGAAGATCGCCGCGGCGGGCATCTCGCCGACGGGGGCGCGCGCCGTCTTCGAGGCTCACGGCGAGATCCTCACCGTGCCCGCCGAGAAAGGGGACATCCGGAACCTGACGCGCACGACCGCCGTCGCCGAGCGGGATCCCGCCTGGTCGCCCGACGGCAAGTGGATCGCGTTCTTCTCCGACGAAGCGGGGGAGTATGCGCTGCACGTGGCCGACCAGTCCGGTCTCGGCCCGGTGAAAAGGATCGACCTCGGACGGCCGCCGTCGTTCTTCTATTCCCCTCGCTGGTCGCCTGACAGCAAGAAGATCGCCTACGTCGACAAGCGGTTGAATCTCTGGTACGTGGACGTCGAGAAGGGCGAGCCGCTGAAGGTGGACGCGGATCCCTACGAGGACCCCACGACCACGCTGGATCCGGCGTGGTCGCCGGACAGCAAGTGGCTCGCCTATTCCAAGTTCCTGCCGAACCACCTGCGGAGCGTGTTCCTCTACGCGCTGGAGACCGGCAAGAGCGGCCGTATCACGGATGGCCTGAGCGATGCGCGCATGCCCGTCTTCGACGGCGGGGGCAAGTCTCTGTTCTTCGCGGCGAGCACGAACGTCGGCCTCTCCGTGGGATGGCTCGACCTCTCGAGCTACCAGCACCCGGTGTCGCGGAGCGTCTACGCGGTGGTGCTGAAGAAGGGGGATCCGTCCCCGGTCGAGCCGCAGAGCGACGAGGAGAAGGTCGCCGGCGAGAAGGAGAAACCGGGCGAGGCCGCCGCCGACAAGGCAAAGGAGGGGGAGAAGACCAAGGAGGGCGGGAAGGGGAAGGAGGCGGACAAGGGAAAGGAAGGGGACAAGAAGGAAGAGCCCGTCAAGGTGACGGTCGATCTCGACGGCATCGGCCAGCGCATCGTGGCCCTTCCGGTCAAGGCGGCCAATTACGTCGGCCTCGCTCCCGGCAAGGCCGGGACGCTCTTCCTCGCCGAGCTGCCCGCGGTTCCCCCCCTGGGCGATCCTGCGACGCTGACCGTGTCGAAACTCGACCTGGCGACGCGGAAGACCGAGCCCTTCCTGAGCAACGTCCGGGCCTTCGGGGTCTCGTTCAACGGCGAGAAGGCGCTCTACCGGCAGGACTCGGGGTGGT
This sequence comes from Terriglobia bacterium, assembly GCA_020073205.1. Taxonomy (NCBI): domain Bacteria; kingdom Pseudomonadati; phylum Acidobacteriota; class Terriglobia; species Terriglobia bacterium. Next base: position 20,309 of record JAIQFR010000038.1, on the reverse strand, counting down.
TCACCGCCGCGACGACCGCCGCGCCGAAAGCCGGGGAAGGCGCGCTTGCGCTCGGCGACATGGAGGTCTACGCCGACCCGAGGGCCGAGTGGAGCCAGATGTACCACGAGGTGTGGCGCATCGAGCGGGACTTCCTGTACGACCCGAACCTTCACGGGCTGAACCTCGCCGACGCCGAGCGCAAGTACGCCCCATTCTTGAAGGGGCTCGGCGGCCGGGGAGATCTCAACTACCTGTTCGAGGAGATGCTGGGGGAGATCACCGTCGGCCACATGTTCGTCGGCGGCGGCGACGTCCCGGAGGCGAGCAAGGTCAAGGGCGGGCTGCTCGGCGCCGACTTCGGGATCGAGAACGGCCGCTACCGGTTCTCGCGGGTGTTCAACGGCGAGAACTGGAACCCGGAGCTGCGGGCACCGCTGACGCAGCCTGGCGTGGACGTGAAGCCGGGCGAGTACCTCCTCGAGGTCAACGGCGCCGCGGTGCGCCCGCCGGAGGACGTCTACCGGTTCTTCGAGAACACCGCCGGAAAGCAGGTCAGGATCAAGGTCGGGCCGAGCCCCGACGGCAAGGCCGCGCGCGACGTGACGGTCGTGCCGCTCGATTCGGAGTTCGCGCTGCGCAACCGCGCCTGGGAGGAGGACAACCGCCGCAAAGTGGACGAGCTGAGCGGCGGCCGGATAGCCTACGTGCACGTGCCGGACACCGCCGTCGGAGGGTACCAGAACTTCAACCGATTCTACTTCGCGCAGGTCGGCAAGGAGGCCGCCGTCATCGACGAGCGCTACAACCACGGCGGCGAGGTGGCCGATTACCTCATCGACCTCCTGGAGCGGCCGCTGCGCAACTGCGACACGACCCGGGAGGGGGAGAAGTTCTGCTCGCCCCTGGCGCAGATCTACGGGCCCAAGACGATGATCATCAACGAGATGTCGGGCTCGGGAGGCGACGCGCTTCCCTGGATGTTCAAGCAGGACAAGATCGGCCCCCTGGTGGGGACCCGCACGTGGGGCGGCCTCATCGGCATCTACAACTACCCGCCGCTTCTGGACGGCGGCTCCGTCACGGCACCGCGCGTGGCGATCTACGGTCTTCACGGCGAGTGGGAAGTGGAGAACCGAGGGATCGCGCCGGACATCGAGGTGGAGAACGATCCCGCCCAGGTCGCGGCGGGCCACGATCCGCAGCTCGAGAAGGCCGTTCAGGTCACGCTGGAGGCTCTCGGGAAGCATCCGGTCGTGCTCCCGGATCCTCCGCCCTATCCGAATTACCACCCAAAGTAGCCGCGTCGACCGTGCTACCATCGCCCCATCCGCGAGTTCCGAGCGTAAGAAGGGGACCCCTATGAGGAGAGAGATCGTCCTGCTCGCCGCCTTGGCCGCGACCGTGCTGCTCGCGTCGTCGTCGATCGCCGCGGAGAAGAGGGGTGGCGAGAAACCCTGGGCCGGCACGATCCCGGTGACGGGCAAGCACTCCGTGGCCGCGCTCGCCAAGATGGCCAGGGTGTCGATGGCGGATGCCGAGAAGACGGCGCTTTCGGCCGTCGAGGCGAAGGACGCGGACAAGAGCGTCTCGAGTCGCGAGATCGAGGTCGAGCACGGGTTTCTCGTCTATTCCTTCGACGTCAAGGTCGCCGGCCAGAAGGGGATCGAGGAGGTGATCGTGGACGCGGGCGACGGCAAGGTCCTGGCCCGCGAGCACGAGTCGCCGGAGAGCGAGGCCAGGGATAAGCGGGCAAAGAAACCGTAATTTCCTCGAAGCTCCACAGGACGGTCGGGTCCGCTTCGAGGACGGCTTCGGGGCTTGCATAAGGGGCGAAGCGCCGTATAACAGTGGGCAGGAAGTCGGAGGAGCGACGTGTAACTTCCTGAAATACAACGCCGGCGACGGCGGGGACGGCGTGTCGTCGGGAGGCGCCGACCGATCGAGGGACAGGGGGCGATCATGAAACGCTCTCACCCGGTATGGGCGCTAGCCCTCGTCGCGGCGCTCACGGTACTCGGCATCGCGGCGGCCGCCGCACCCGACTCGCACGACGAGCGAGCCGGCGAGAAGCGTGTCGCCCCCGTGAGCGCTCCGACCGACGACCGCGATTTCACGCTGGAGGACACCTACGGCGACGACGGCGTCAACTACCAGGGCGCGCTGGGCTTCATGGTTCTCGAAGGCTCGCCGTCCGCCCAGCCGATCGCGACCTACGGCGTCGGCGTGGACGACATGGTGGTGGAGTGGAAGGAGGTGCGCCTCGACGAGGACACCACCACGAACTGCGCGTCCACGGGATCCTGCGCCACGCTCGACACCTCGACCGACCAGGTGTACACCGGCCTCACGGCGATCGCCGTCACCGTGACCGACGCCTCGCCGGGCAAGGGCGGCAACGACGACTGCGACCACAACGGCGTCTACACCGATGCCGGCGTCGACAAGCCCGACTGCGACAACGACGGCCGTCGCGACGTCTACGTCAAGGCCTGGTCCGATGCCGAGCCGGCCGGCGAGTGGGTCATCCTCAACGAGACGACCGCGATTCCCGGCACCTCCGGCGTCTTCGAGGGGTCCGTGCCGGTGTCCTCGTCGTACGACTCGCCGGGCACCGTGTTCGTCCAACGGTCCGGCTCGGCGCAGCCGGACGTCACGCTGCGGTACGCCGACCCGGACGACGGGACCGGGAGCCCTTGCAGGTCCAATTCGGACCCCGCCAAGTGGGGAATTCTGGAGAGGTCCGTCCAGATCAACGTCACGGTCGGGAGCGTCGTGGTCAGGGGCAGCAGGATCACGAACGACCTCGGCAAGGGTGACGGGGACGGGTTCGCCGACACCAACGAGACGGTGAACCTGTACGTCACCGTGGTCAACAAGACCGGCAAGGACCTCACCCGCGTGGTCGCGCGCCTGGCCAGCAACAGCCCTTACGTGGACTGCATCTTCCAGGACACCGTTTCCATGGCGTCCCTTCCGAAGGGCGCCACCCTGGAGCTGCCGAACCCGTTCAAGTGGAAGGTGTCGGGCGCGGCGGTCCGCCTCGCGGGCCACGAGTACGACGACTTCCACGCGACGTTCAACCTCACGATCTCGGCCGATCAGTTCGACGCGTCGCTCGCCCCGCAGCAGGTGATCCAGGATCTCGACCTCGACGCGGCCGGCGGCGGCACCCCGTCGAACTTCAGCGAGGGTTTCGAGAACCCCACCGGGTTCGGCCTCTTCACGTCGATGACGCTGGACACGGGAGTGTCCACGAACGGCTTCTCCGACGGCAAGAGGTGCCAGTACAACGACCCGGACTTTCCCAACACGGGCTCGTACGGCCAAACCTACTGCTACCTCGGGTTCGCGAACGAAGCGAACAACACGTACGACTGGCACCTGCACACGACGGCGATGCCGGACGGCGGACGGGCGTACGCCGGAGGCCGGTCGCTCCACTGGGGCTACCATCTCAACCCGGGCGATCCGAAATTCGACGACTACAAGTTCTCCCAGATGGATGCCATCGTGACAGCCGCCCCCGTGAATCTCGGCATGACGCCGGTCACCCCGGGGGATCCGGAGCTGTCGTTCAAGCACCAGATCAACCTGATGGACTACCGGGCGGTCGGAGCGCTCTTCATGCAGGCGCCAGACCGCGCCGTCGTCGAGCTCCAGCTTGCGGATCTGTCGGGCAACCAAGTGGGCGTCTGGCAGAAGATCGCGCCCTACTCGAACGTCTACGACATCCAGCCGTCCAACAACTACATCAACTGCTCGTTCGACCCCGACGACGACGGGAACAACGAGGACAGCTACTTCGACCCGACGGACCCGTACAGGAGCTACGGCCCGTCGTCGACCTGCTGGCCGGAGTTCGTGTTCGGCTCGCAGGGCTCCACCGACTATCGCTACGGTTTCGTTCCGGGCAACGTGAACCGGGCCTCCGACGACAAGGTCGGTCTCGCGGGCTCCGCCGGCCCCGGGGACTGGGTGGAGACGAAATTCGACCTGTCCCGATACCGCGGGCGCCGGGTGAAGGTCCGGTTCCTCGCCACCACGATCAAGGTCTACGACTACACCGACCCGATCGCCCTCGGCTTCCCCGCCGACCGGTTCTTCGACGACGGCTGGTACATCGACGACGTCCGTATCTCGAACACGCTGACCTCTCCCGCGACGTTCTCGGCGGACACGAAGGACAACAGCTCGCTCCCGGCCTGCCCTCTGAACTGCACGTCGGTGACGGCGAGCCTCGCGGCCGAGCCCGCGACCACCGTCGCGCCTGGACAACCGGTGAGCCTGGACGCCAGCGCATCCGTCGCCAACACCTGTGTCGGCGGCGTCCTCCAATTCCGGTTCTACGTCAACGGGGTGCTTGCCCGAGACTGGACGGACAACGCGTTCTTCAGCGATGCCCCCCTCACGGACGCGAGCTACGACGTGAGCGTCCGCTGCTCCACCCGGACCGACTGCGTGGGCACCACGATCGGCTCGACCGGACGCATCGTGACGGTCGGCTGCCCGAGCACCGGGAGCCTCACCTGGCCCGGCCCGCTCCGGGTCGACAAGACGGGCGGGCTCGGCGGCGACGAGCCGGATCAGGGCCTCACGGTCTCGTGGGGGCCGCAGGCGAGGTGGACCGACCTGATCCGGGGCGATCTCGTCGCGCTGCGGACCGGCGCGACCTATACCGGCACCGTGCTGGGGTGCGACCTCGCGGACACGAACGCTTCCTCCGCGGCCGACGGCGCTGTCCTCGCTCCCGGCTCCGGGTTCTACTTCCTCGCCCGCGGCGCGGCCTGCAACGTCACGCCGTTCAGCTACTCGGCCGGCGCGCCGAAGGAGAGGGGCTCCTCGCTCGCGCCGAGGACCCGCGACGCGGAGATCGGCGCCGACCCCAGAGACTGCCCTTGAAGCGTGCAAGGGAGTGGACCGTCCTGGCGCTCCTCCTGGCCGCGGCAGCCGTGATCCTCGCCCGGAGCGCCTACAACGCCTCGAATCTGGACGTCGTTCCCGATTCCGTCGAGCTGGCGCTCGGCGCGGAGCACTTCGTGGCCGACGGCCGCTTTGCCATCGAGATCGACGGTCGGACACTACCGTCGCGGTATCCGCCTTGGTTCTCCGTCGCCGCGCTCGCGCCGGCCTACCTGCTCCTGGGCCCTGAGCCGGGCAACGCGATCTACCCCGTCACCGCGTTCGCCGTCGCCGGGATCGCGCTGGCGTACGCGCTGGGGCGGCGCGCGGCGGGGACGTGGGGAGGAGCGTCGGCGGCCACCGCGCTGCTGGCCTTACCGGTTTACCGGCTCTGGGGACGGCAGATCATGTCCGACGTCCCCGCCGCCGCGGTGATGCTCGCCGTCTGCCTCGTCTACGTGCGGGGCCGCGCGTCTTCCCGCGAGACCGCCGCAGGACATTTCCTCGCCGGCTGCTTGATCGCGATCGGTGCGCTGTTCCGCCCGGTGTGCGCGGCCGCGCTTCTGCCGTTCCTCCTTTGCGCGTTCTCGCCCCCCGGCGCGGCGAAGCGCCTCCTCCTTCTGCTGGGTCCCCTCGGCGCCGCGGCGGCGATGACGCTCGCGTACAACGGAGCCACGTTCGGCTCCGTCGCGAGGAGCGGCTACCCGTTCTGGTGCCCGGTCCCGTACGACTACCCGTCGCTGACGTTCTCGACGGCCTACGTCCGCACCAACCTGACCGCTCTCTGGTACGCCGGCTTGCCGCTTCTGATCGCGGGGGTCGCGTCGGCGCTCGTCATCGACCGAAGGCTGAGAGCGGCGCCGCCGGCCTCCGTCGACGCGGGGGTCGCGACGGTCCGGAGCTTGGTGGAGTTCCTCGTCCTGGCGACCGGTCCGATCGTGCTGTTCCATCTTCTGTATTTCTTCCCGCATCCCCGCTTCTACCTGCCCTCGGTCGCGGTGGCGGCCGTGCTCCTGGGATCCGTGGCGGGGGGATGGCTCTCGCGACTTCGCGGATGGACCTTGCCGGCGATTCTCGCCCTGGGCCTGCTGGCGGTGTCGGCATGGCGCGCCGGGACCTCCGATCAGCCGCCCTACCGGAGGATGGTGGCGGATCGAATCCGCCAACTCGTCCCGGAGCGTGCGATCGTCGTCTCCGCCATCGAGCCGGCATACCTCGGTTACTTCCTCGGGGCGTCCGGCGGTCGAAGGGCCATGCCGATCTCCCGGCGGGTGGAGTACGCCGACAAGCTGATCGCCCGGCACAGGATCCCGGATCCGAGCCCGCCTCCGCGCAGGTGGAACGACCATCGCTGTCCCGGCCTGCTCGCGGGCGGGGCCGAGGAGGCGGTGCGAGCGGTCGCCTCGGAGCGGCTCGGAGATCTCGAGGCGGCGATCACCGCCGGGGTCCCCGTGTTCCTCGACACCAGCTTCACGACCCGCGCGGACCAGGAGCTCCTGGACACGATTCGTCGGCGATTCGATGTCGTTCAACGCGCGGGGATGCTCTACGAGCTGCGACCGAGGACCGGGACCCCTTTTCGGCGAGCGCCGCGCGGGGTAGGGAGCGGCGCCGATCGTCTCAGCGGTGGCGATCCGCCCGTTCCAGGATGACCACGCCGAATTCCGATCCGTGGAACGGCTCTCCGCCGATTTTCAGGATCGGCCGGTAGCGTCTGTCGACCCAGTCGACGATTCCGCGTCCGTTGCGCGGATCGACGCCGAACGGCCCGACGCCGAACTCCGCGCTCTCGCGATCCACGAGCGCGACGTAGTCGGGACGGTGCGCCGCGAGGTCCGCGAGGATCGGCCCGTCGCCCCCGAACGCGGCGAGCTCCGGCGGGAGGAACAGGCCGTAGCGGCTCGGGTCCCGCCTCCGCAGCCAGTAGTTGAGGCTGAGCCCTTCCGGCAGCGCGAGGAGGGTGTCCGTGGGCCCCATTTCCTCCCGGAGCTTGGTGATCGCCGTCCAGATCGTGGCCGCGCGGGCGTCGACCTCGATGGGCTCGACCCTGAGGACGTCTCCTCCGCTCCCGACGGCGAGCGTCTTTCGGGCATACCACAGGCTCGACCAGTGGAGGTGGAACGAGACGAACGCGCACACCGCGGCGGCGGCGAGCGCGCGAGTGACCGCGCCGTCCCTCCCTCCCGCCCGGGAGGCGGCCGCCGGTAGGAAGTGGACGAAGCAGGCCACGAGGAGCAGCGTCGCGGGCATCGCCAGCGCGAAGCCGTAGTGCTCGACCCGCGTGTTCAACGCCATCTTCCCCAGAAGGAACGTTCCCCAGACTCCCCAGATCGCGATGGGCGCGGCGCGCGCCAGGGCCCGGCGATCGCGCCGCGCCGCCAGGGCCGCCATCGTGACGGCCGCCGTGGCCGCGGCGCTGAGGAAGAGCCAGCCACGCGGGATCCGCATCCAAGGGATGTGGCCGGAGCCCAGCAGGAGCGCGGCCAGCGCAGCGGCGCCGATCCCGGCAGCCAGGAGCCCGCGTCGTCGAATCGACGGGACGGCCCTGTCGGCGATCGCCGCCGCCACGGCGAACGCCGTCACGCCCATCGCCATGACGAGCGACGTTCCGAGGTTCCGCAGGGGGGCGTCGAAGCCCGCGCCCCGGACATAGAACGGCTCGGACGCCGCGCGTCCGACGTACGCCCAGTTGCCCAGCGTGCCGCGCCAGGCCTCGGAGACGGGCAGGCGCAGCGACAGCGCCGCGAGCGACAGGAGGGGAGGCGCCAGCGCGCCGCCCGCGAACGACCCCACACGGCGGGCCGTCGCGCGCGGACCGCCCCAGGGCGCGGCCGACGCGAGGGCGAGGCCCGTGACGGCGGCCGCGGCGGCGGCGACGACCAGCTCCGCCTTGGTCAGGAACACGAGTCCGAGACACGCTCCCGCCACCGCCAGCCAGAGGGTCTCCCGCCGACGGAGGCACGCCGACAGCGCGAGGATCATCGCGATCGAAAGCGCCACGCCGTGGGTCTGGCCGTGCTGGTAGGGGGTGACGAAGTTGAAGTTCGCGCCGCGCGTGTACTGCGAGAAGCCGAAGACGCCCAGGAGGACGAGACAGGCGGCCGTCGCCGCGAGGCGACCGCAGGAATCACGGAAGACCCGGTACGTCGCCGCGCAAACCGCGGCGAGAACGACGAGATTGGAGAGCACGAGCGTCCTGAGCGACACGCCGAGGATCCGGAACAGGAGGGCGTTGACGTGCGGCGAGAGCGGACCGTGGCGGTACGCGAGATCCCGGTAGAGGGAGTCGCCGAGGCTGATCCGCCAGGGAAGATAGATCTCCGCGCCAAAATCGAGCTGGAGGTCGGTCCACTTCCCCCAGCTCCAGGCGGCCAGCGCGACGAACGCCGCGCCGATCAGGAGAGGCCCGACCCCGGCGGGGAACCGCTCCTCGACCTGCGCGAAGACCGCGCCGGCCACGACCGCGTCCGACCGCGCCCTCCGGTCCCTCGCGGTCCGTTCGGGAACGGCGACGACGGGAGCGGCCATCAACGAATCCGGCGCGGCGGTCGTCCGGGAAACTCCATGGGCCGGCGAAGGATATCACCGCGTGCAGGCCCCGTCGCGTGTGGATCCCCGCGCGCTGCGATAACATGGCCGCGATGGCGGCGCGGAGGAATCGCGAGGCGGCGGGCGAGGAGGGGAGCAGGTTCGCCGATCTCGCGCGGCGGTTCCGGTCCGGGTTGCCGGCGCTCCTCCTGGTCGTGGGCGTCGCCGTCGCGTACGTGCCCGCGCTTCGAGCCGGCTTCGTGTGGGACGACGACTTCTACGTCACCGACAACCCCACGCTGCGCGACGCGGCCGGGCTCGGGCGGATCTGGCTTAAGACCGACGCCAATCCGCAGTATTACCCCGTCACGTTCACGACCTTCTGGCTCCAGTACCGGGTCGGCGGCATCGATCCCTTCGGGTACCACCTTCTCAACGTGCTGCTCCACGCGGGCTCGGCGCTGTTGCTCTGGCGCGTGCTGCGGAAGCTCCGGATCCCGGGAGCGCTGCTCGCCGGCTGGATCTTCGGCCTCCACCCGGTGATGGTCGAGTCGGTCGCCTGGGTCACGGAGCGGAAGAACGTCCTGTCCGGAATCCTGTTCCTCGTCTCCGCGCTGCTCTTCCTCCGATTCTCGCTCGGCGACGGGGAAGAGGGGCGGGCATCGGACCGGCCGGCCGGCCCACGGCGTCTCGCGGCGCTGTCCCTCGCTCTCTTCGTCCTCGCGCTCCTCGCGAAGAGCGTGACCGCGACGCTCCCCGTCGCGCTGGCTCTACTGATCGTCTGGAAGCGGCGGCGCGTGACCCGCGAGGAAGCGGTCTGGCTCGGGGCCATGCTCGCGATCGGAGCCGGGATGGGCCTTCTCACCGCCCGGCTGGAGTCGCTTCAGGTCGGCGCGCGAGGCGCGGATTGGTCGCTGACGGCCGTCCAGAAGACCCTCCTGGCGAGCCGGCTGATCGTCTTCTACCTCGGCAAGCTCGTCTGGCCCTCGAAACTCGCCTTCTTCTACGAGCGATGGGCGATCGACGCCGGCAATCCCGCGGCCTACCTCTTCCCCGCCGCGATCGCCGCCGCCGCGGCGGCCCTCTGGCGCCTCCGCCGCCGGATCGGCGGCGGTCCGCTCGTGGCGTTCCTGTACTTCGGGATCGTGCTCTTCCCCGCCCTCGGCTTCTTCCGCGTGTATCCGATGCGCTACTCGTGGGCTGCCGACCACTTCCAGTACCTCGCCGCCCTGGGGCCGATCGCGCTCCTCTCCGCGGCGCTCGCCGTCGTCTCAGCGAACTGGGCGGCCGGCGACCGCCGGGCGCGGACCGCCGCGGCGATCCCCGTTCTCGCGCTCCTCGGCGCGTTGACCTGGCGCCAGGCGGGGGACTACCGGGACCTCGAGACGCTGTGGAGGCGGACGGTGGAGAAGAGCCCCAGGGCTTTCACGGCTCACTGCGCTCTGGCCGGCCTCCTCGGCCGGGAAGGGGACGGCGAAGGGGCTGCGCGCCATTTCGAGCTCGCCATCGAAGCCAAGCCCGACTACGCCGATGCGCTCAACAGTCTCGGCACGATCCGGGCGGGCCAGAGGAGGGTCACGGAAGCGATCGACCTCTATCGCAGGGCGCTTCGCGCCGCCCCCGAGAACGCGATCGTTCACTACAACCTCGCGGGCGCCCTCGAGGCCTCCGGCCGCGCCGACGAGGCGATGGCGGAATTCGAGACGGCGATACGGTGCTCGCCCGACCCGTCGAAGCTCGGCAACGACGTCTGGCTCGCGCTCTACCGAAGGGGGATGCTCTCCCCCCCGCCCGGCCGGGCGCAGAGGGGGCTGGCCCGCCTGCTGGCCGAAAGAGGCCGCGCGCGTGACGCGATCGGGCACTACCGGCTCGCCCTGACGGAGGATCCCTCGTCGCGCGAGAGTCTCCTCGAGATGGGGCGTCTGCTCACGGACACGGGGGATCAGGAGGAGGCGGCGCACTGCTTCGAGAGCGCCCTCCGTCTCGAACCCCGAGATCCGGCGGCACACCTCGAGATGGGGCTCGTCCAAGAGCGGCGTGGAGATCTCTCCCGCGCCCTGCTCGAGTACCGCGAGACGATCCGTCTCGATCCGCGGTCCGCCGTCGCCCACCACAATCTCGCCGTGGTGCTGTTACGGACCGGCGACACCGCCGGCGCGTGGCGGGAGACCCTCATGGCGAAGGCCGGCGGCCTGGAAGCTCGGCCCGAATTCCTGCGCGAGCTCTCCAGCCGCATGCCCCGCCCTCCCACGGCTCCCCCGTAGGTCGGACGGCGCCCGGGGATCGAATTCGAGTGCCCGGCGGGGGGCAATCGCCGTATGTTCAGGGAGGTGGCGAATCGGCGGCCGGCCTCGACGGGGGGATTCGACGCTTCCCGAAGGAGGGGAGCCTCGTACCCGGACCGGTCGTCAGCACGCGGCGAGTCCGGTCGCCTGGCGACGTACTCGTGAGGGAGGGGAATCGGTGAGGGGTCCAGTCAGATTCGTCACGATGCTGCTGCTGGTGGTCGCGCTCTCGCCCGTCGGCGTGCGGGCCGACACTTACGACACCGCCACCCTCGTGGGCATCACGACCACGAGCAAGGACGACGTCCAGTTCCTGTACGACCGGCAGATCGACATCGTGGGGGTGCGGGGGGACGTGGTCAAGGCCCTGGTCACCGCCGAGCAGCTCGAGATGCTCTTCGACAGCGGCCTCAAGGTCGAGATCCTCTACGCGGAGATGCAGGAGGACCGCCAGCGCTGGTCGGAGGCGTCGGCCTCGTTCACCCTGGCGACCAGCTACTACACCCCCTCCAAGTTCAACACCGTGAATCCTCCCGCGGGCAGCCTCATGGAGCACCTCCTCCAGCAGCACGACGCCCACCCGGACATCACGCGCCTCCACAATCTCGGCGCGAGCCAGGACGGGGCCTACGACATCATCGCGATCGAGGTCTCGAAGAACCCCGACGTCGTCGAGGCCGAGCCCAAGATCCGCATCTACGCGAACATCCACGGCGACGAGAAGGGCGGGGCGATGGTCGCGTGCGACGTGCTCGACACGATCCTCGCGGGATACACGGCGGTGCCGCAGGACTCGACGGCAGAGAGGCTCGTGGACGGTACCGAGATGTGGTTCATCCCCATCGGGAATCCGTACGGGAACGCCAACAGCACCCGCTACAACAGCCGGAGCGTCGATTGCAACCGGAACTTCTGGGGCCCGTCGGGCTCGGACGCTCCGCCGGCCTGGTCGGAGGCGGAGACCGCGGTCATCCGTGACCTCACCGAAGCGGCCACCGCGGATCACGCCAAGAAGCGTTTCGCCGTGTCCATCTCTTTCCACGAAGGCGAGGTGGTGTTCAACTCGGTGTGGAACTACACCACCGCCGCGCCCACCGACGAGCCGATCTTCTGGTCCTCGAGGACGGGAGGGACCGGGTGCGGGAGCCAGACCATCCCGAACTGCCCGACGCTCGCCCCCCACGGCCTGGCCCAGGCCTACAAGGACGGCTGCACGATGCCGGGGTTCTGGTACACCGAGGGGTACGACTGGTACGGCACCCGCGGCGACACCAACGACTGGGCGTACGGCGCGTGGACCGATCTCGACACCACCGTCGAGCTGAACACCACGAAGACGCCTCCCGCCGCCCAGATCCCCGTTTACTGCGCGGAGCACCGGCAGGCGGTGCTGAACTACATGCTGAAAGCCTTCCAGGGGATCCACGGCGTGATGACGGACCAGAGCACGGGCGCTCCTCTCGACGGCACGGTGGCCGTGACCGCGACGGCCTCCGCCGACGTCCCGGTCCCCCACGCCTACCAGGCGGTCTTCACCGACCCTCTGGCCGGGGACTTCCACAGGATCCTGCAGCCGGGGACCTACACGGTGGTCTGCAACGCGCCGGGGCACATGACGACGACGCTCACCGGCGTGGTCGTGACCGCGGACACCGCGACCGTCGCGGACTGTCCGATGAGCGCCACGGGTCTCAGCTACAGCTCCTCGACCCTCGCGGACTCGTGTTCGGGAGGGGGCGCTTACAGCGGCGACGGGATCCTCGACGCGGGAGAGGACGCGACGCTGGCGGTGACGTTGGGCAATCCGGGATCGGCGGCGGCGACGTCCGTCCAGGGGACGTTGAGCTCCACGGCTCCCGGCGTCACCATCACCCGGGGCTCGGCGTCGTTCGCCGACGTCCCGGGAGGCGGCACGGGGGCGAGCTTCTCTCCGCATTTCGGTTTCAGCGTGGGCGCCGGCGTCGCTTGCGGCACCGTGATCCCCTTCGGCATCCACATGGCCGCCGCACAGGGGGCGTGGGATGGCAACTTCTCGGTCACGGTCGGGCAGACCTCCGTGGGAACCCCTCAGACGTTGCTGACCGAGAGCTTCGACGGCACCACGTTCCCGCCCACGGGGTGGGCCCAGGTGGACGTCAGCGGGACCGCTGGGAATTGGGCGAGGAGCACGAACACGGTCCACCCCTCGGGAGGCGGCACGCACAGCGGCGCCGGGCTCGCGTACTTCAACTCCTATACCGCGGCCTCCGGCAGCACCACGAGACTCTACAGGACCGCGGGCTTCGCCATACCGTCATCGGCTGCCTCGGCCTCCGTGTCGTTCTGGTTCTACCACAGCACGCCCCTCCCGAACAGCAACGACCAGGTGCAGGTGCAGGTCTCGACCGACGGAACGTCGTGGAGCAGTGTGGGCGCGCCGGTCCCGAGATACGACGGCTCGACGGGGTGGAAGCAGCACACCGTCTCCCTCGATGCGTACATCGGGCAATCCAGTGTCCGAGTGGCCTTGCTGGGCGTCAGCGTCTTCGGGTACGACTGCCACATCGACGACGTCGGGGTGACCTACATCCCCCAGGGCGCGTGCACGATGCACGCCTGCGACGCGGTGCCGACCGCCGACCTGGCCGCGTCGCTGTCCGCGCCGTCCGCGGTCGCGACGAACGGCAACCTCGGCTACGCGCTCGGCGTGACGAACCACGGTCCCGCCGCGGCGGCGAGCGTGCAGCTCGCGACGTCGACGCCGGCGAACACGTCGTTCGTCTCGATGACCGCTCCCGGCGGATGGAGCTGCTCGACTCCGGCCGCGGGCGCGAGCGGTGCGGTGGTCTGCACCGCGCCGACGCTGGGCGCGAGCGCGTCGGCGAACTTCTCGATGGTCGTGAAGGTCGACTGGTGTGCGGGGAACGGCACGACGATCGCCGGTAGCGCCACCGTCTCCGCATCGACCGGCGATCCGCTCGCGCCGAACAACGGCGCCTCGGCGGTCACCACGGTCGTGGACGACGGCACGTGCGACGACGGCAACGCCTGCACGTCGGGGGACGCCTGCGGAGGCGGGATCTGTGCCGGGACGCCGATCGCAGGGCCGCCCGAGGTGGACGACGGAGTGCAAGTCGGCCGGAGCGGCACCGACGCGGTGCTGACCTGGACTCCCCCGGCGAGCGCGGCATCGTCGTCCGTGATCCGGGGACGTCTCGACGCCCTGCCCGTCGGATCGGCCCCGGCAGACGAGCTGTGTCTCGCCAGCCGGCTCCCGGTCCCGACGGCGACCGCGACGGACGCGGACGTCCCGGAGGTCGGCCGCGGCTTCTGGTACGCGGTCCGGGGCGAGAACTCCTGCGGGAACGGGCCTTACGGGTACCAGGGCCAGAACGGAGCGCCCACCGTTCCGGAGGTCAGCTTCGCGTGTCCGTGATCCGGGGCCCGCGGCTTCGGGAGGCCGACCGCCACCATCGAGCCCGTGTCACAATCGCCGCCCGGCCGGTGTCTAACGGACGAGTGCGGCGCCCGAGGCGTCGCACCGGAGAATGCCGATGGCGGTCGGGGCGCAGGAGCTGGCGATGGGGCGACCGAGGGCCGCGGGCGTCGACGCCCGCTTCGAGGCGCTGTTCCACGCGCACTACCGGGGAATCCACGACGTCCTGATCCGGCTTCTGGGAGATCGCGCCGAGGCCGAGGACCTGGCTCTCGAGGCGTTCGCGCGCCTCTTCAGGCGGGCGCCCCGCCTCGATGCCAACCCCGCCGGCTGGCTCTACAGGGTCGCGATGCGTCTCGGCTACAACGCGCTCAGGGCGGCACGGCGCCGCGACCGGTACGAGGAGCGAGCGGGAATGGGCGCCGCCGAGGCCTCGCCCGCACCCGACCCGTCCACCGAAGCCATTCGTCGGGAAGAGGTCCGGCGGGTGCGGGCGGTGCTGAGGGCGATGCCCGAGCGGAAAGCGCGGCTCCTCCTCCTTCGGCACTCGGGGCTCCGCTACCGGGAGATCGCCCTCGTCCTCGGCGTGGCTCCCGTCTCGGTGGGCGCGCTTCTCGCGCGCGCCGAGCGCGACTTCGAACGGCGGTACGCCGCGCACGAGCCCGCGCGGGGCGGCCGCCGCGGACGATGGAGGAACGTCCCATGACCACCTTAAGGCACCTCGACGAAGCGAACCTGCGCGCCGTCCTCGACGGCGAGGCGGATCCCGAGGCGACCGCGCACCTCGATCGGTGCCCGCGATGCCGGGCCGGCCTCGCGGTCCTCGAGGCGGCGGCGTCCCGGGTGCGCGCGCGGCTCGACGTCGTGTCGCCGGCGGCCGCTGATGCGTCGGACGTCGAGGCCGCGCTCGCCCGCCTCCGCACGCGGAGCGCCGTCGCGACCCGAGGGCTCTTCGCGGGCCATCGCCCGGCGTGGGTGGGCCTCGCTGCGGCGCTCGCCATCGCGATCGGCGTCTCGGTTCCCCAGGTCCGCGCCTGGACGGGACGATTCCTGGGGCTCTTCCGCGTGCAGCACATCACCGTCGTCGACGTCGATCCCGCGAACCTCGATCGGTTCCAGGAGGACTTCGGGCGCATTCGCCCGCGGATCGAGCGCCTGTTGACCGAGAACGCGACGGTGGACCGAGGCGGCGAGCCGGCGGTCGCGGCGGACGTCGCCGAGGCCTCGAAGCTCGCCGGGTTCCCGGTGCGCCTTCCGGCGTCGCTGACGTCCGTCCCACGGATCACGGTCCAACCCGCCGCGACGATCTCGTTCCCCCTGGAGGTGGAGCGGCTCCAGTCGATCCTCGACGACGCCGGCCGCGCCGAGATCCGCCTGCCGCCCGGGATCGACGGTGGACGGGTGCGCATCGACGTTCCCGCCGTGGTCACGGCGGCCTGGGGGAACTGCGCCGACGTCCGCCGCGCGGCAGGGGAATCCCGTGCGGCGGGTCCCGCCGCGGGAGGGGAGGAGCGATGCACGCTCCTGGTCGAAGCGCCGAGCCCCGTGATCACGGCGCCCCCCGAGCTGGACGTCGAGGAGCTCGGCGAGGCGGCGCTCCGGATCGTCGGGTACTCCGCCGAGGAGGCGCGGCGAGTCGCCGAGACGATCGACTGGACGTCGACCCTCGTGCTGCCGCTGCCGTCCCGAGGCGGCATGCGCCACGACGACGTCAGCGTGGACGGTGCCCCCGCGGTGGTGGTGGAAGGCCCCGAGCGGATCGCCGCCGAGCACCGCCCGTATACGGTGCTGTGGGTCAAGGACGGCATCATGCACGCCCTGATCGGGCACGGGACCGCCGAGGACGCGTTGACGGTAGCGGGCTCGATGCGATAAGAATTCCGCGTTGGCCAACGACGTCCTCAGAACCCACGACCTCTCCAAGGCTTTCGGCGAGGTCGTCGCCGTCCGGGGCCTCACCCTGAGCCTGCGGCCGGGCGAGGCCTTCGGCTGCCTGGGCCAGAACGGTGCGGGAAAGACGACGTTCGTCAAGATGCTGCTCGGCCTGGTGGCTCCGACCTCCGGATCGGGGATCCTCCTGGGCGCGCCCCTCGGGGACCGGGCGGCCCGCCGCGACGTCGGGTTCCTCCCGGAGCACTTCCGGTTCCACGATTGGCTCACCGCCTCGGAGCTCCTCGAGCTGCACGGGAGGCTCTTCGGCGTGGATCGGCCGACGCTGCTGCGGCGGAGCGACGCGCTCTTGGACCGGGTCGGCCTCGCCACGTTCCGCCACCGGCGCCTCCGGACGTTCTCCAAGGGGATGCTGCAGCGGATCGGCATCGCGCAGGCGCTGATCGGCGAGCCGCGCCTCGTGTTCCTCGACGAGCCGACGTCGGGACTCGATCCCGTGGGCCGACTCCTGGTGCGGGACCTGATCGGCGAGCTGAAGCGGGGCGGGACGACGGTCTTTCTCAACTCGCACCTCCTGGGGGAGGTCGAGGCCTCGTGCGATCGCGTGGCCTTCGTCAAGCACGGGGAGGCGCTCCGGGTCGGCGACCTCGGCTCGCTGGTGGAGGGCGAGACCGAGCTCTCGATTCGCGCGGGGGAGCTCGATCCCGAGACGCTCTTCGGCCTCGGCCGCTTCGGACGCCCGCGCCGCACGGACTCCGGCGAGATCGTTCTTGCGGGGGTGTCGGACCGGGACGTCCCGGAGATCGCGAGGTGGCTGGTCGGGCGGGGCGCCGAGTTGAGGGCGCTGGTGCCGCGCCGGCCGTCTCTCGAGGAGATCTTCCTGAGGATCCTCGGAAGGGACGGCGGGCTGTGAGCGCGGTCCTGATCCTCGCCCGGCTGACGTGCCTCGAGGCGGTGCGGCGCCGGATCGTCCTGGCGGCTGGCCTCATGGCCGTGGCGTTCCTGGCCCTTTACCACGCGGGGTTCTACTACGTCATCGTCCGCGAGGTCCAGGCGCACACCTTCTCGCCCCTCGCCGTCCGCGAGGCGTCGAACTTCCTGCTGCTCGCCGGCATGTACGCGGTGAACTTCCTCGGCGTCCTGATGGCGGCGCTTCTCGGCGCCGACACCCTCGCGGGAGAGATCGCCTCGGAGACGGTCCAGGCGTTGGTGACCAAGCCCATTCCGCGCTCGGCGATCGTGGCGGGCAAGTGGGTGGGACTGTCGGTCCTGATCGGTTCGTACCTGGCCCTCCTCGCGGGGGGGATCGTCCTCGGGGTCTGGCTGCGGGTGGGGACCCTCCCGCACCATCTCGCCGCCGGCCTCGCGCTCCTCTACCTCGAGGCGATCCTGGTCATGACGGTGACCCTTGCCGGGAGCAGCGCGACCTCGACCCTGGCCACCGGCGGGATCGCGTTCGGGCTCTACGGCGTGGGGTTCGTCGGCGGCTGGATCGAGCACGTCGGCGCTTTCCTGAAGAGCGAGACGGCCGTGAACGTGGGGGTGATCTCCAGCCTCGTGTTTCCCGGCGAGGCGCTGTGGAAGCGCGCGTCGTACGAGCTCAGCTCGCCGATCGTCCGTGCGGCGGGGCTCTCGCCGTGGGCCTCCCCGTCGGTTCCGAGCGCCGCGATGATCGCGTACGCGGTGCTCTATCTCGTCGCGGCCCTGGGGTTCGCGCTGCGCCGGTTCGGCCGGCGTGACCTCTGATCGTCCCCGCCGACGCCGAAGCGCCTCGCGCGGTCGTGTCCTATACTCGCTCCGGGTGGTTCGGCGCGGGGCGTGTGCGGGGGCCGCCGTCCGTGACGGGCTCTCGTCGACGGCCCTCGCCGAGAAAGGACGGCGATGTTCGCGAACGCGCGGCGCTTCGCGGGGCTCACCTTGTGCATCGTCGCGGCCGCCTGCGGAGGCGGCAGCTCGGGCTCGAAGGCCCCGGCGGAGCTGGATCCCACCGGGGACTGGAGCACCACGTGGACCGTGGCCTCGAACCCGTGCAATCTCGACAACCCCGACGTGCAGGAATCGGACACCCGGATCACCCGCCAAGGAGACAACGCGTTGCTCCAGGCCGAGGGCGAGGCGTGCAGTCCGGCGACCGCGCCGTACGATTCGAGCGTCCAGGCGTTTCACTTCCACTACGCCCAGACCGACCCGATCGTGGAGGCGGACGGGTGCACGTACAGCGAGAGCCGGACGACCGATCTCATCATCACGGAATCGTCCATTACCGGAACGGACGTCCTGAACTATGTCCGTCTCCTCGGGTCGAACTGCACCTTCATTCCGCAGCCATCGTGTGGGCTCCTCGTCAACGTCGCCGGCCAGCGGTGCCAGGGTTGTTACGGCGGCTGCACGAGCACGGCCATGGGAGCTTCGCCTTTCCGGCTCGCTCCTCCCCTCGCTCGCGGCGCGGCCCCGCGCAACGCCGCCCGCTGAGGGGAACGACGCCTCCGCCGCACCGGGGCGAGGAGCGATCGAACGATCCCCGGAAGAGCGCATGAACCGAACCGATCTCCGCGACCGTTGCTCTCGGCTGTCCACGCCGCTGATCTGCGACGCCTGTCTCAGGCTCGGAGTGCGTTACGAGATTCCCGGCCCCGGCATCCGGTCTCTGCGCGCCGGCGGGAGGGTCGCAGGCAGGGTGGCCGTGGCCCGGCACCACGGCAGCGTGGATGTCTTCCTCGAGGCCATCGAAACCGCGGAAGACGGGGATGTCCTCGTGATCGACAACGGAGGACGTCTCGACGAGGGATGCGTCGGGGACCTGACGGTGCTCGAGGCGCAAGGATCGGGCCTCGGCGGGATCGTCGTCTGGGGCGCGCATCGCGATTCCGCCGAGCTGGCGGAGATCGACCTCCCGGTGTTCAGCTACGGGAGCTGCCCTTCGGGTCCGCGGCGACTCGACCCCCGGCCCCACGACGCGCTGGGCTCCGCCTCGTTCGGCGGCTTCCGTGTGGATGCGACGCACTTCGTCGTGGGCGACGACGACGGAGTGGCGTTCGTGCCGCTGGAGCGCGGCGACGAGGTCCTCGCGGCGGCCGAGAGCCTTCGAACGCGGGAACGCCGTCAGGCGGAAGCGATTCGAAGCGGGACGAGCCTCCGTTCCCAGCTGGCGTTCGCGGACTACCTCGCCGAGCGGAACCGCGACCCGTCGTACACCCTGCGAGCGCACCTGAAGCGAGTGGGCGGCGCCATCGAGGAGTAACGCCGCCGACCCGTCGTTCGCGCCCCCTCCGCCCGCCTTTCCGGCGAGAAACGCTGGCGGTTCGACGGCGAAGCAATAGTGGACTAAAATGGTACTGAACCTTCGCGCCGTCGGGCCATGTGCGCCCTGCGCAGGACGAGGCGCCGACGGGGACGCGCCTCAACACGGACGAGCGGACCGAAGGTGTCGAAGGGGAGACCGGACGTGAGATGGGGAAAGACGATGGTTCCGGCCGCGCTGATCGCGGCGCTCTGCCCCGTGGCGCGCGCCGCGGCGGGCGAGGGCCCTGCCGAGGTCCGCATGACGTTGACCGAGGCGGTCGAGCACGCCCTCGAGAAGAACGAGGGGCTCGTCGTCGAGCTGGAGTCGCTGCGCTCCGCCGAGGCCGCGCTGGCCGGGGCGCGCGGCGCCTACGATCCGCTCTTCGAGGTCCAGGGGAGCTGGGAGCGCGCGAGCCTGCCGGTGAATTCCGCGTTCTCGGGCGCTCCCGACGGACGGCTCGCTCCCACGAACCGTTCCCTGGGCGCCGATGCGTCGGTGCGGCAGCTGCTCCCGACCGGCGGCGAGGTCTCGGTCCGGGCTTCCGCGGCGCGTCAAACGACGGACGGGACGTTCACGCTCCTCTCGCCCGCGTACGACACGTCGGTCGGAGTCGAGCTGCGGCAGCCGCTCCTGCGGGGGCGCGCGCTCGACGCGGCCCGCCTGAACCTCAAGGTCACCGCCGCGGAGCGGTCGCGAGCCGTGGCATCGCTGCGGCGCGAGGTGACCGAGACCGTCGCCGCCGTGGAGCGAACCTACTGGGCGCTGGTCGCCGCGCGCGAGGATGTCGGCGTCCGCGAGGAGGCGGTCCGGCTCGCCGAGGAGCAGCTCAGGGAGACCAAGCTCCGCATCGAGAAGGGGGCCGCGCCGGAGACCGAGGCCGCGCAGCCGAACTCCGAATAGACCGTCTCCCGCTTGGACACCTCAAAGGCGATCCGCTGAAGGCGATCTTGGCGGCGTTGCGTGTAGACGGCGGCAATGAAGGACGTCACACCACCGATGAGCGCTCCGAGCAGCGCGGAGACAGGGC